>CADBBS010000078.1 GCA_902793045.1 uncultured Lachnospiraceae bacterium | reverse complement strand
AAAAAGTGTGTTTTTTTAGGTCCAAAAGTATTATAATCTTTGTTGAGACTAGGGAGAAGAACATTGGCGGGTTTTAATAAAAAAATCAATTCATTTCAGATTATTTTGATGGGATTTATAGCAGTAGTGCTAGTAGGATCCCTGTTATTAATGTTGCCAATTTCTTCTAGAACAGGCCAGGTAACACACTTTAAGGATGCTTCCTTTACAGCGGTCTCCGCAGTTTGTGTTACAGGACTGGTAGTAAAAGATACTGCCACATATTGGTCTGAATTCGGACAAGCTATCATTCTTATACTAATTCAGATAGGTGGATTAGGAGTAGTCAGTGTTGCAGCTATTTTTGCTATGCTAACTGGAAAGAATATTAACCTTAAAACTAGAAGTTTGATGCAAGATGCGATATCCGCGCCAAAGGTTGGCGGAATAGTAAGAATTACCAAATTTATCGTAATACTTACTATTTGTTTAGAGACAGTAGGTGCACTTGTAATGATGCCAACGTTCTGTAAGGATTTTGGAGTGAGAGGTATCTGGATGTCTTTCTTCCATTCAATATCTGCTTTTTGTAATGCAGGCTTTGACATTATGGGTAGCGAGAAAGCTCAGTTCGTTTCTCTTACACAGTATGCGGCAAACCCAGTTATAAATATCACGGTAATGGTTCTTATCGTGGTAGGTGGTATCGGATTCTTGGTACTACACGATATTAAAGATAATAAATTACATTTCAGTAAATATTCATTGCACACAAAGATAGTGTTAGTTACTACAGCCATTCTAATACTAGTTCCAGCCATTATACTATTCCTTAGACAGTATAATGATTTGCCAATGACAAAGAGAG
Source organism: uncultured Lachnospiraceae bacterium (assembly GCA_902793045.1). GTDB lineage: Bacteria > Bacillota > Clostridia > Lachnospirales > Lachnospiraceae > Eubacterium_G. Next base: position 11,151 of record CADBBS010000078.1, on the reverse strand, counting down.
TTTTGGCATCGTTTTTCCAATCAATCACACCTAGAACGGCTGGTTTTAACACTATGGATATGACAAAACTTACTGACGGAAGTAAAGTTACTACAACTATGCTAATGTTGGTTGGTGGATCTCCAGGATCTACAGCGGGTGGTATGAAAACTGTCACTATCGCTATATTGTTAGTTAATACATATTGCGTAATACAAAGACGTGGTGAGGCAGAAATTTTTAAGAGAAGAATAGAGGGTTATGCTTTAAGAACTGCATCAGCTTTATTTTTCTACTATATAGGTATGTTTGCTGTATGTAGTGCTATTATAAGTGCAATAGAAAAACTCCCAATAACACAGTGTATGTTTGAAACAGCATCTGCGTTGGGAACTGTAGGATTAACTTTGGGTATTACACCAAGTTTAAGTGTGGCATCTCGTGCAATACTAATGATGTTGATGTTCTTAGGAAGAGTGGGAGGATTAACCATAATCTTTGCAGCCATATCAAAATCAGGTGTTAATTCAAAGTTGCCTAAAGAAGATGTAATTGTAGGATAAGGAGAAGAAATGAAAACATTTTTATTATTAGGTTTGGGCCGACTTGGCTCAAAGTTAGCGAAGGAATTAAGCGAAACAGGACATGAGGTAATGGTTGTTGACAGAAATGAAGAAAGAGTCAACAAAGTTATGCCATATGTTACTAGTGCACAGATTGGAAATGCCATAGATCCAGACTTTTTGGAGGGCTTGGGTGTAAAGAATTTTGATGCTTGCTTTGTTACAATGCATACAGATTTCCAAAACTCTTTGGAGGCTACATATCAGCTAAAAGAACTAGGTGCAAAGATAGTAGTATCTAGAGCAGAGAGTGATACCCATGAGAAGTTCTTGCTAAAGAATGGTGCAGATAGAGTTATTTACCCTGAAAAGCAAGTGGCTAAGTGGACTGCTGTCAGATATATATCAGAAAATATTGGTAACTTTATGGAATTAGATGATGAGCATTCTATTCTAGAGGTAGAAATCAGAGACGAGTGGATTGGTAAGAGAATGGATGAAATTCATATCCGTAAGAAATATGATATCAATGTCTTGGCAGTCAAGAAGGGTGATGAAATGAATATGAAAATTGGCCCTGATACAGTATTTGAAGAGGGCGATTTACTAGTAGTTCTTGGCTCAATCAAAAAAATCAAAAAATGTTTTAAATACTAATAAAAAGTTCTTTATAATGTTATAATAATAAGTGGCGTTTTATGTAGTGTATAACGAAAGGAACGACTATGAGTAAATTTGAAGTGTCAAAGGGAAACCCGCTAACACTTGGTGCTACAGTGTGCTGTGGCACTGTTAATTTTGCGTTTAGAAGTAGAACTATTGCTTTACAAAAAAGGTGGCAATAGAGTTTCAAAGCGCATTCCTTTTGAGGGCAAAGTAGGAAATGTCTTTTGCATGAATGTTAAAGGCATTGATATAAATGAATATGACTATAACTTCAGCGTAGATGGAAATGTTGTAACAGACCCTTACGCAAAAGCAACTGTTGGCAAGAAAGAGTGGGGTGTTGCTCCAAAGCTTGTCAAAGGTGCCTTTGTAGCAGGCGATTTCGACTGGAAGGGTGATAAGAAGTTAAATATTCCATTTGACGAGACTATTATGTATCGCATGCACGTTCGCGGTTTTACCAAGTCAAAGACTTCAAAAGTTAAGAATAAAGGTACATACCTTGGAATTATTGAAAAGATTCCTCATTTGAAGGATCTTGGCATCAACTTAGTTGAACTTATGCCGGCTTATGACTTCAACGAGAAAGAAATCAAAGCTTCAACATCTATGGTTACAAGCAAGTCCATCACTAACCCAACACTTAACTATTGGGGATACACTGATGGATATGCGTTCGCGCCAAAGGCTTCATTTGCCGCAGGTAAGGAAGTGGGAGCGGAAGTAAATGAGTTTAAGAGCCTAGTTAAAGAACTTCATAAAAATGGAATTGAAGTTTCTATGGAGTTTTATTTCACATATGGAACTAGCCCACAGTACATTTTGGATGTGCTTCACTATTGGGTTATGGAATATCATATTGATGGTATCCATGTAAATTGCGAAGACACAGTTATGAAGATGATTGAAAGAGACCCACTTCTTAGTGGTACAAAAGTCTTCACATACGTTATTCCTGTGGCTGATTCGGTTTATGGACAGATTGAAAATAGAAACTTTGCGGACTTTAACGATGACTTTATGGTAGCAGTTCGTAAGTTTGTTAAGGGCGATGAGGATATGCTAGGTGATATCGCTCAGAGAATTAAGAAAAACCCTAACAGCACAGCAGTAGTAAATTATGTGGCAAACCACAACACATTTACTTTGTACGATGCTGTATCTTACGATAAAAAATACAACATGGAAAATGGCGAGAATAATAACGACGGCGCCATTTACAACTACAGTTGGAACTGCGGCGAAGAGGGAGACACTAGAAAGAGAACTGTTATGGATCTTCGTAAGCATCAGATTAAAAATATGCTTTCACTAGTTTTCCTAAGCCAGGGCGTTCCAATGATCTATGCCGGTGATGAAATGTGTAATTCACAAAAGGGTAACAACAATCCTTACTGTTTGGACAGTGAGATTTCATGGACAAACTGGAACACAACAGCCATCGCCAAAGAAATATTTGAATTTACAAAGAGTTTAATAGAGTTTAGAAAAGCCAACAAGGTTCTACACTTGAGTGAAGAGACAAAGCAGATTGACCATGCATCCCTTGGTCTTCCTGATTTGTCATATCATGGAACTCGTGCTTGGGCAGGAGACTTTGCTCACTTTAACAGACATATTGGCGTTATGCTTTGCGGCGCATATGCAAAGCTAGATAAGAAAAAGGCTGGTCCAGATATTTACATTGCTTACAATATGTACTGGACTCCAATGACATTTGGAATGCCAGCAGCAGGTAAAAATAAAAAGTGGGATGTAGCGTTCTCTACAGATAAGCAGGGAGTTTCTGAAAAGAATATTGATAAAAATGCTACAGTACCAGCTAGAACTACCACAGTCTTTGTGGCGGTCGATGTAAAAAAAGAAAAATAAGTCATTTTGTGCTATAATGCATAAAGTTTGAAATATTGGAGGCTATAATGATTAACGACAAAAAGGTTTTATACAGTGCGATGCAATCCACAGGAACCCTTACTTTGGGCAACTACCTAGGAGCGCTAAATAACTGGGTAAAACTATCAGATGAATTTGAGACATTCTATGCAATTGCAGATTTACACTCGCTAACGGTTCGTCAAAATCCAGCAGACCTACGCAAGGCTGCAAAAGATCTATATACTTTGTATGTGGCAGCAGGATTAGACCCAGAGAAGAACTGTATTTATTATCAATCACATGTATCAGCTCACGCAGAGCTTGCATGGATTCTAAATTGCTATACATATATGGGCGAGTTAAATCGTATGACTCAGTACAAGGATAAATCAGCAAAGCATGCAGATAATATCAATGCTGGACTATTCACATATCCAGTTTTGATGGCAGCAGACATCTTGCTTTATCAGTCAGAACTAGTGCCTGTGGGCGCAGACCAAAAGCAGCACTTAGAGATTGCTAGAGATATTGCAAATAGATTTAACAATGCATATTCACCTACATTTGTAGTGCCAGAACCATACATTGGTGAATCAACTGCCAAGATTATGAGTCTTCAAGACCCAACTAAGAAAATGTCTAAGTCAGATGAGAATCCAAACGCTAGCATCTTACTAATGGATGATCCAGACACAATTATTAGAAAGTTCAAGCGTGCAGTGACAGACTCTGATACAGAAATCAGATACTCAGACGACAAACCAGGAATCAAAAACCTTATTGATATATATTCAAGTGTTACAGGAAAGACTGTAGAAGAAGTGGAGAAGGAATTCGACGGCAAAGGCTATGGCGACTTCAAACTTGCTGTAGGTGAAGCAGTAGCAGACAAGCTAAAACCACTTCAGGATAGATTCTATGAACTACAAAAAGATAAAGCATATATCGACAAAGTAGTTAAGGAAAACGACGAAAAGGCAGCATACTTTGCTAACAAGACTTTGAGGAAAGTTAAGAAGAAAGTCGGATTAGTGGAGCCTGTTAGATAAAATCATATAAAGTTTATGTTGACAATTTAACAAACAATGATAATATAAATAAAGGAGAGAAAAAGGGATTTAAAAGAATCTGTCTTTCTCTCTTTTTTTATTGCATAAAAACACACAAGGAGGATAAATGAATGAGTAAAGAAAAAAGAAATATTAGTGTAATTAAAGATGCAGAAGGTAATGAAATGTATTTATATGATGTTTTGAACATAAAAAAAGAAACGAGCAAGTCTTGTCAGGCATAAGCCTTACCCAGTAAAAACCCATTTCTTTAATGAAAATATACTACTTACTAATAGTTTTGTCAATAAATAGTGAAAAAACCTTACAAACCCCATTATATACGGGTTTTTCTTGCCATAACAAATAGAAATGGAGAGTAAAATGGCAAGTAAATATGACGGAAAAGGAAAATCTTACGATGGCGATAGTATTTCGGTCTTGAAAGGTCTAGAGCCAGTTCGTCAGCGTCCTGGAATGTATATTGGTAGTGTGGGAACTAAAGGTCTTAACCACTTAATATACGAGATTATGGACAACTCAGTAGATGAGCACTTGGCAGGATATTGTGACGAGATTTGGGTAACCCTAGAAAAAGATGGAACAGCTACTATCGAAGATAACGGTCGTGGTATTCCTGTAGATATGAATAAGCAGGCTAAGAAGTCCGCCCTTGAGGTTGTTTTTACAACACTTCATGCCGGTGGTAAGTTTGGCGATGGCAACTATAAGATTTCTGGTGGTCTACACGGTGTAGGTTCATCTGTTGTTAACGCGCTTTCTGAATGGATGGAAGTTTGGGTTAAGAGAGATGGCGTTGTGTGGAATCAGAAATACAAACAGGGCAAGGTTAAATCAAAGGTTAAGGAAGTTGGTACATGTAGAAAGAACGATACAGGTACAAAGGTTACATTCCTTCCTGATCCAGAGATTTTCGAAAAGACATACTTTAAGGCTGATGCAGTTAGAAGTAGACTTCACGAGACAGCATATCTAAACCCAGGTCTTACTATTCACTATGAAAACAAGAGGGCTGGCGAGGAAGAGACTGTTGAGTATCACGAGCCAGACGGCATTAAAGCCTTCATCAAAGACCTCGACAACGAAAAAGAAGCAGTGACAGATATCGTTTATTTCAAACGCGAGATAGAAGGTATCGAGTTAGAGATTGCTTTCCAATACGTAAACGAATTTACAGAGAATATCCTAGGTTTCTGTAACAACATCTTTACACAGGAAGGTGGAGCACACATTACAGGTTTTAAATCTACTTTGACGCAGACTATTAACCAGTATGCAAGAGAGTTAGGAAATCTTAAGGACAAAGATGCAAACTTTACAGGTGCCGATGTTCGTAATGGTCTTACAGCCATAGTTGCTATTAAGCATCCAGATCCTAGATTCGAGGGTCAGACAAAGACAAAGCTTGATAACCCTGATGCAGAGAAGGCGACAAAGACTATTGCAAACGAGCAGCTAACTCTTTACTTTGACAAGAACCTAGAGACTTTGAAGAAGGTAATCGAGTGTGCAGAAAAATCTGCAAAGATTAGAAAAGCAGAAGCTAGATCAAAGACAAATATGCTCACAAAGAGCAAGTTCTCAATAGACAGCAACGGTAAACTTGCAAACTGTGAGAGCAGAAAAGCAGAGGAGTGCGAAATCTTCATAGTAGAGGGTGACTCTGCCGGAGGTTCGGCTAAGACTGCTAGAGATAGAAAGACTCAGGCTATTATGCCTATCAGAGGTAAAATCCTAAACGTTGAAAAAGCATCTATGGATAAGGTTTTGGCGAATGCCGAGATTAAGACTATGATTAATGCATTTGGATGCGGCTTCTCCGAAGGATACGGTAACGACTTTGATATTGATAAGCTTAAGTTCGATAAGATTATTCTTATGACTGATGCCGACGTGGACGGTGCGCATATCGATACATTGCTACTTACATTCTTCTATAGATTTATGCCGGATTTGATTACAGGTGGTCATGTGTATATTGCAACACCTCCTCTATATAAGGTTGTTCCTAAGAAGGGCGAGGGTGAGTACTTATACGATGACAAGGCACTTGAGAAGTATCGTAAGAATCATAAAGGATTTACACTTCAAAGATACAAAGGTCTTGGAGAGATGGACCCAGAGCAACTTTGGGAAACTACGCTTGATCCAAAGACTAGAATCTTAAAGCAAGTAGAAATAGAAGACGCTAAACTAGCATCGCGTGTTACAAACATGCTTATGGGTACAGAAGTAGCGCCAAGACGTGACTTCATTTACAAGAATGCTAGAGATGCAGAGATTGATGCATAAAACACTAAGGAATTAGGAGAATATAAATGTCAGAACAAATAATTAAAACGGAATATTCGGAGGTAATGCAAAAGAGTTACATAGATTACGCGATGAGTGTTATCTGTGCTAGAGCATTGCCTGACGCTAGAGATGGTTTGAAACCGGTTCAAAGACGTGTGCTTTACGCTATGGACCAGCTTCACCTAAACCATGATAAGCCACACCGTAAATCAGCTCGTATAGTTGGTGATACGATGGGTAAATACCACCCACACGGTGATAGCTCAATTTATGAAACTCTTGTAGTCTTGGCGCAGGAGTTTAAAAAGGGAAAAGCATTGGTAGATGGCCATGGAAACTTCGGATCTATAGAGGGTGACGGAGCAGCTGCTATGCGTTACACAGAGGCTCGCCTTCAGAAGTTTTCAGAGGACGTTTATTTGGCGGACCTCGACAAAGACATAGTAGACTTTGTACCTAACTTTGACGAGACCGAGAAAGAGCCAGAGGTATTACCTGTGCGTGTACCTAACTTGTTAGTAAATGGTGCCGAGGGTATCGCTGTTGGTATGGCTACATCTATCCCTACTCACAACTTGGGCGAAGTAATAGATGCAGTTATGGCTTATATGTCAAAGAACAGTATCAGCGTGGAAGATTTGCTAGAGATTATGCCTGGTCCAGACTTCCCAACAGGCGGTATTGTTGCAAATAAGTCTGAACTAAAAGAAATCTACGAAACAGGTACTGGTAAACTTAAACTTCGTGGAAAAGTCGAGTTTGAAAAGGGAAAGAGCAGAGGACATGACAAGTTAGTCATTACTGAAATCCCTTATACAATGATTGGTGCAGGAATTGGAAAGTTCCTATCAGACGTAGTTAGTTTAGTTGAAAACAAAGTAACTACAGATATAGTTGATATCTCAAACGCGTCCGACAAAAACGGTGTGCGTATCGTTCTTGAACTTAAGAAGGGCGCAGATGTTGAAAAGATTATCAACATGCTTTATAAGAAGACAAAACTAGAAGATACTTTCGGTGTAAATATGCTAGCTATAGCTGATGGTAGACCAGAAGTTATGGGAATCAAGAAACTTCTTAAGTTCTACGTTGAATATCAGTACGAACTAGCTACTAGAAAGTATAAGACATTGCTTGAGAAAGCTTTGGAGCAGAAGGAAATAAAAGAAGGTCTTATTAAGGCTACTAATATTATAGATTTGATTATCGAGATAATCAGAGGTAGTGAGAGCCAGAAGCAGGTTAAGGACTGCTTGACTAAGGGTATCACTGAGGGAATCAAGTTTAAGAAGAAAGAATCACCAGCTCTTGCTGGAAACTTGAATTTCACAGATCGTCAGGCTACAGCCATCCTTGATTTAAGACTTGCTAAGTTGATTGGTCTTGAGATTAAGGCTTTGGAGAAGGAGTACGAAGAGCTAACTGAAAAGATAGCAGAGTACGAAGATATCCTTCAGAACAAGCGCTCAATGACTAAGGCTATCAAGACTGACCTTAAGGCTATCAAAGAAGAGTACGGCGAAGAGAGAAAGACATCTATAGAAGATGGTAAGGAAGCTGTATTTAATGAAAACGAATTTGTAGAGCAAGAGGTTGTCTTTGTACAGGACAAATTTGGCTACGCCAAACTACTAGAGCCTGCAGCTTATGATAGAAATATTGAATCTGTAAATAAAGAGTACAAATATATTTACAGATGTATGAATACAGACAGTGTATTGATTTTCACAAACACAGGAAATGTACATCAAGTGAAGGTTCAGAGCATTCCTTTGAAGAAGGTTCGTGAGAAGGGAACACCTATCGATAACCTTGGAAACTACTCAAGTGCCGGTGAAAATATAGTGGCGCTATTCACTTATGATGACATTAAAGACAAAAAACTCTTATTTACAACAAAATTAGGGCTTATAAAGTTAGTAGATGGAAGCGAGTTTGAAACTAACAGAAAAACTATGGCAGCAACCAAGTTGGCAGATGGCGACGAACTAGCTTCTGTAAACATGACTAGAATTTCAGAGAAAGTTTACGACGACGAAGAGTCAGTTGCTATCACTGGTGGATCTGGTGACGAGGAAGGAATGGAATCTCTAGACTTTGAACAGACTGAACTACCTATTGAAGGTGATAAGCCACAAGAGGGCGAGTTGCAGTACACTAGAGAGATTCTTGTTATCCAGACAGACGGCGGCATCTTCCTTAGATTCCCTATCAGCCAGGTTCCTGAGCAGAAGAAGGGTACAAAGGGAGTTATCGGTATTCGTCTAAATGATGGTGACTGGGTATCTAACGTATATGTGCTAGATACAGGCGATGACATTACTGTTAAGGCAAACGGCAGAAATGTTGAGTTACGCAAACTTAAGATTGGTAAGCGTGCGACAAAGGGCGTAAAGGTACGTAAGAAATAAATACTAGTTGTTTTTGCTAAAACTAATTTAGAGGTTTTGATTATGCAAAACAAAACAGTAAAAAGAATATTGGTTATGATTTTGGCTATGGCGCTAGTGGTAGCCAGTGTTAACTTTGTGCCAAAAACAGAAGTTAAGGCTGATGCGTTTGAAACTAGCATTAAGGATTTCCCTAGTAGCTACAAATCATCTCTAAGAGCTTTGCATAAAAAGTATCCAAATTGGAAGTTTGTTCCATATAAGACGGGTATTAAGTTTGCGACAGCTGTTTCAAAAGAGAGCAAAAACAATATGAGTTTGATTGAGAACTACTTCAGTAAATTCTTCAAATCAAACGCCAAGGGAGATTACTTCCCACAGACAAAGAAATATGTAGCAAAAGATGGTGGAACTTGGGTATCAGCAAATAAGAATGCAACAGCATACTTTATGGATCCAAGAAACTTCCTAAATACTTCATCTATTTATATGTTTGAATCACTAGCATTTGATGCATCTACTCAAACTCAAGCTGGAGTGGAAGCAGTGCTTAAGGGCACATTTATGTACAAGACAAACATTTGCTATTTGACTAGCAAAGGAAAATACACAAAGACTAGCACCAAGTATTCGGCGCAGATTTTAGCAGCAGCTAAGGCCGCTAATGTAAATGCATACTATATTGCTTCAAAGATTAGACAAGAGATTGGTGGTTCAAAGAATTCTAAGTATGCTGGTATGGGCGCAAGCGGAAGTGTTTCCGGTTCATACGGCTCCTACAAAGGAATCTACAACTTCTATAATATCGGCGCGTTTACAGGTGCAAACCCTATCGCTAGTGGATTAAGTTGGGCGAAGAGTGGAAAGACATATTCACGTCCATGGACTACACCTATGAAGTCAATCAATGGTGGAGCAAAATATATTGGCGATAAATATATCAACTGTGGACAGTACACAATTTACTTTGAGAGATTCAATGTAAACAAATCATCTAGCTATGGTTTGTATGCACATCAATATATGACAAATGTATACGGAGCAGCAGCAGAGTCTGATCTTACTGCAAACGCATACAATTCAATGGGAATAGCCGGACTTACTAAAAAGTTTATCATTCCTGTTTACACAAGTATGCCTGCAAAGAGCCAGAGCGTAACTTTAGGTGCTGTAGGAAAATCTGCTAAGACCTCAGATTCTATTATGATTAGAAAAGGTCCTGGCTCAGGATACAAAGGTTTGGTAACTTTGCCTAAGGGTACAAAGGTTACTGTATATCACGGAAAGATTAGTAATGCTGGTTATGGAGTAAGACTTCTAAGGAATCCTTATTGGCTATATGCTCACGCCAAATACAAAGGAAAATTATACAAGGGTTATTTGACGGCGTCGTATGTCACAATAACTACAGCAAAATACATTACAAAGAAAGTAAAGACTAAACTTCCAGTTAAGGTTTCGAAATCTGGAACTATCTACTATAGATCGAACAATCCAGCTATTTGTACGGTGGATTCAAAGGGGTATGTGACAGGAAAGAAGAAAGGTAGCACTACAGTTTACGCTATCTCAGCTACAGGCTCTATCAGCGGACTTAAGATTAGTGTTGTATCAAGCGGAGTTTCAGTTACTCCTAATTATGTTTCACTTTACACTGGTCAGACAAAGAAACTTAAAACTAAGTTGCTTCCTTCTAAAAAGAAGAATTCAGTCAAGAAGTTTACTTCTAGCAATAGCAAGGTGGCATCAGTTTCTAAAAAGGGTGTTATAACAGCTAAGGCTCAGGGAACTGCTGTTATAACTTGCAAGCCTAAGTCAGGTTTTAGTTCTAAGTGTACAGTTAAGGTTACAAATGCTACACCTGGCAAGTCTAATCTTAGCGCTAAGGCTACAGGATATAACTCAGCATCAGTTTCTTGGACTAGTCAGTACGGAATTACTCAGTATAGGGTGTACAGAAAACCTCAAGTCGGACCTTTGAAATTAGTGAAAGCTGTGCCAGGCACAGTCACATCACTTAAAGATACAAACCTTGAGACAGGTGTAAAGTATACATACACTGTAGTTGCGTTCAGAACTGTCAGCGGCAAAGTCCACAAAGGCCCTACTTCAAATGCAGTAGTAGTACAGCCGGTTCCTGGCAAGAGTAAGATTAAAAAAATGAAAGCCAAAGGCAAAGGCGTAACATTTAATCTAAAAGCCGTGGCTGGCGCCACAGGATATAATATTGTGAAACGTGTAGGCAAGAACAAGGCCTATAAGAAGATAGGTGTAGTGAAGGCTGGACAGAAATTATCTTTCTATGACAAGAAA
>CADBBS010000077.1 GCA_902793045.1 uncultured Lachnospiraceae bacterium | reverse complement strand
TCACCTATTTCAGCTATAATAGGTCTCATCTATATATTCTATGGTGTAGCTAATGGACGAGGAATGTTTGCCGAAGGCGAATACTGCTACTATCACCTAAGACTTGATGATGCGATTGCAAGTATGTTTGTTTTATTTGCAATGCTTGGGCTTTACCACGTACTAGGAAAAGTTTTTTCAAAAGGAATCAAGAACTTTGTCATGGGCGCTAGTAAAGTTTTGACATCATACTACTGTATTCATTACTTCTTTGTGTGTATGAGTGTTTATGTGTTTATATTCCCGTTCGGACCACCACACGGCAAGGATATAATGGAGAAAGGAAAAGACTTTATATCAATGCCTTGGGTTCTAGCTCTAAGTGCGATTATAGTTGTTGCGACTGGAATCATTACTCACTTCTACAGAAAATTCAGAGAAGCTGATATATTCTTGAGAAGAATTAGATTTAGATAAATATTCCTGGGAGGAAATATGAAAAAGAAAAAATATGGTAGATCAATAGGTAGAAAAACAGTCTACGGTCTTATAATTTTGGGTATCGTTATGATTATCTCTGTTTCAGGCTGTGTGGCTTTTATTTACCAGAGACAAACTTTGGATAATTTCCAAGACATCACATCCGGATATGCAAAATCAGCTGCAGAATATATTGATGGTGATTATGTAAAAAAATATGCCCACTCAGAAAACAAGAAATCATTTTACAATGACCCTTACTACAAAGAAGTTCAAAAATACTTGGACTCTATCCAAAAGAATACTGGTCTAGCATACTACTATGTTTTCATTCCTTATGAAAATGATATGGAATATGTTTGGGATTCAGATACTATCCACAGTGCTGATGATTTGAATCACAGAGAAGAATATATGGATGGAGGAAAAGAATTCGTTGAAAAGACATTTAGAAAAGACCCTAAGCCAGGAATTCTAGTAGGTTACGAAGAGGGCATTGGCCAAATTTCATGCTCATTCTACCCTATCTTTGATAGCGACCATAACCTTGTGGCGTTGGCAGGTGCTGACACTACTATGGAGCAAGTTAAAATAAGACTACTCCACTTTATCTTGGCCGTTATGATCCCTGTACTAACTGTTATAATCATAGCAATACTAGCTTGGTACAGATATATGAAGAAAAAACTAATCATTCCACTTCACACATTGAATTCTGTGTCAAAGACTATGGCACTAAACTTAAAAGAAGATATGGATGTGGAACTTGATATAAACACACACGATGAGATTGAGGAACTGGCAGATTCATTCGAATTTATGAATACTGAAATCAGAGATTACATCCACCAGGTGGAAAATCTAACTTCAGAAAAAGAACGTATTGGAGCAGAGCTTGATATCGCAAGAAATATTCAAGATGGAATGCTTCCTCAAACGTTCCCACCTTTCCCAGAGCGCTCAGAGTTTGACTTATATGCTTCAATGAAGGCTGCAAAGGAAGTGGGCGGAGACTTTTACGATTACTTCTTGCTAGACGATGATCATCTTGCACTTGTAATAGCAGACGTGTCCGGCAAAGGTGTCCCAGCCGCACTAACAATGATGGCCACAAAGATTTTGATTGGCAACACTGCTTTGATGCACCCTACTTCTCCTGGCAAGATTTTGGAAGAAGTAAACAAACAAGTTTTGGATAATAATGGTGCTGATATGTTTGTTACAGTTTGGCTTGGAATTTTGGAAATCTCTACTGGCACTCTCACTTGCGCAAACGCTGGTCATGAGTACCCAGTAATTTATAGAGAAGGAAAATCATTTGAGTTATTCAAAGACAAACACGGTTTAGTGCTCGGTGCTATGCCTGAGTCAAAGTACTCTGAATACACAGTTAAACTAGAAAAAGGTGATGTGATTTATGTGTACACAGACGGTGTGCCAGAGGCTACAGACAATGATGACAAACAAATGGGAATGGATTACATGGTAAGCGCATTAAACAATATGCCATCCACTGATCCAGAAACAATAATAAATGAAATGTATAACGCCATAGATGATTTCATTCAAGGCGCAGAACAGTTCGACGACACTACAATGCTTTGTTTGAGAATTAAGGGATAAATCATTACAAAAAGAAAAACACAAGGGATAGAACGATTGTTAGTGAAATCCCTTGTGTTTTTTTATTTGTGAATTTATAAATTAATTCTCGTCTTGTAAAGCTTTATATCCAGGTTAGGATCAATCTTAGAAACCACAATCTCAACCTTAACCTTAGGTTTAAGGTTCATACTCATGCTAACACCACGATACCTTCCTGTTTTACCCTGCTCGACACCACAGCCCATTGCCTGGATAACTGTCATACCAGTTACGCCAATCTCTGCCATTGTGTCTCGAAGAACTGTGAATTTTTCTTCGGCGCAGACGATAACAATCTTTGTCAAAGTACTTCCATTCGTTGTACTGCTTAAGTTGAGGTGTGCAGGTTCAATATCTGAAATATCAATAGGTCCTGTACTCTCACCCATGTATGCAGGAGCGATAGGTAGGAAGTCTGCGTAAGCTGAAGCAAGTCCGTGCTCTGAGATATCCATACCGGCCAATTCGTCTTCCTCTGAAGCTCTAAGGCCGATTGTGTGCTTGATTAGCTTAAATACTAAGAACATCATAATTGCTGCATAAACATCAATTGCCACAATACCTAGCACCTGGATTCCAAGAAGTTTTGCTCCACCACCGTAGAACAAACCGGCATATACTGAGCCATCGGCAAAGGCGTTGACAGTTTCACCTCTACCTGTTGCAAACAAACCAACTGCGATAGTTCCCCAAATACCATTTACCATATGGACTGCCACGGCACCAACCGGGTCATCGATATGGAATTTGTTATCTATTACGCTAACTGCGACATTTACTAAAATACCTGCCACAGCACCTATAATAAATGCACCGAGTGCATCCACAGAGGCACATCCTGCAGTGATTGCTACCAATCCTGCTAAAGCGGCGTTTAATGACATACCAACGTCTGGTTTCTTATTTTTAATCCATGTATAAATCATACACACAACTGTTGCTGAAGCTGGAGCTATAGTTGTGTTTAAGAAAATAACTGCGAGCGAATCGTTATTTGTAGCGGCCGCACCGTTAAATCCGTACCATCCAAACCAAAGGATGAATACACCAAGCGCGCCCAGTGTAAGCGAGTGACCAGGGATAGCATTTACTTTAACTTTTCCGGTCTTTCTTCTTACAGTGTATTTACCGATACGAGGTCCAACAATAATGGCACCTATCAAAGCTGCTACACCACCTACTGAGTGGATAACTGCTGATCCTGCGAAATCGACAAAGTGCAATTGCTGTAGCCAACCTTTGCCGGCCAAGTTCCAAACCCATCCTGCACTGATTGGATAAACAACTAAACTGATTAATGCTGAATATATACAGTAAGCGCTGAACTTAGTACGCTCTGCCATAGCACCTGAAACTATAGTGGCTGCTGTAGCACAGAATACTAACTGGAACACAAACTGTGAATAGTTGAAATGGTCAAAGTTCGAAAAGATATCTAGGTTTGGAAGACCTATAAGTCCCATAATGTAGTCTTCTGACATCATCAAACCATATCCTAAGAACACAAACATAAATGTACCAATACAAAAGTCCATTAAGTTTTTCATTATGATATTTCCGGCACTCTTCGCTCTGGTAAATCCACTCTCCACCATCGCGAAACCACATTGCATAAAAAATACCAATGCTGCGCCTATCAAGAACCAAATAGCAAAACTATTTGACGTAGCCTGTTCCAATATCTTTGTAGCCCCCATTGCGACTAAATACATATACATCACTCCATTCTATTTTTAAAAATTTTTATTATTTAACACCAAATAGCATTTCACCATATGATGGATATGGCCAATACTCTTTAGCTACTATCATTTCAGCCTGGTCACATGCTTCTCTTAGACTTTCCATAGTTGGAAGTACTTTGTCACGGATAGCATAACCCTGCTCAACAATGTCTTCGATAGCCTGCTCTTCCTCTAACACTTTTTCTAAAGTATCTACTC
This sequence comes from uncultured Lachnospiraceae bacterium, assembly GCA_902793045.1. Taxonomy (GTDB): domain Bacteria; phylum Bacillota; class Clostridia; order Lachnospirales; family Lachnospiraceae; genus Eubacterium_G. Next base: position 4,903 of record CADBBS010000077.1, on the reverse strand, counting down.
CAGCAAATATTATGTCGTTGAGGCTAGATAACTTATTCATAATATTTTTTTCATACGATATGGACATCTTTGAATCAACCTTCTGTTTAAGACTAGCAGTCTCGGCCACTTTGCTGAGGTACATCTCAATAGATGGTAGAATGTCTTTTCTAACCATATCAACCAAAGTGTTGCCTTCGATTGTTATAGTCTTACAGTAGTTGTCTAACATAATCTCCATACGGGAATTTAATTCTGCTGGAGTAAATACCTTTTGTTCTGTAAGCATTTTTACGTTTTTCTCATCTAGCAAGTGAGGCATACAATCGGCTGTGGTTTTGTAGTTCACTAAGCCTCTCTCCTCTGTTGCCTCTTTAATCCATGCTTCGTCGTATCCGTTACCATTAAAGATAATACGTTTGTGATCTTTAATAGTCTTCTTAATCATCTCGTGAAGGGCCTCTTCAAAATTATCTACGCCCTCTAATCTATCTGCATATATCTTCAAACTCTCTGCTACTGCTGCGTTAAGCATAATGTTTACGCATGAAATACTGTTTGAAGAACCAAGTGCTCTAAACTCGAATTTATTACCAGTGAATGCAAATGGTGATGTTCTGTTTCTGTCAGTGTTATCTCTATTGAATCTTGGAAGAACATCTACACCCAACTTCATTTTCTTTGTCTCAGTTCCCTCGTAAGGCTCATCATTCATAATAGCCTTAAGGATTGCTGTAAGCTCATCTCCTAAGAACATTGAAACAACTGCTGGAGGTGCTTCATTTGCTCCTAGTCTGTGGTCATTTCCTGCTGTAGCAACTGAGATACGAAGAAGATCTTGATAATCATCAACCGCTTTAATAACTGCACAAAGGAATAATAAGAACTGAGCGTTTTCACTTGGTGTATCACCAGGATTAAGTAGGTTTTCACCAGTGTCTGTTCCCACTGACCAGTTGTTGTGTTTACCACTACCGTTGACGCCGGCAAATGGTTTTTCATGTAGCAGACAGACAAGTCCATGCTTTGATGCAACCTTTTGCATAATTTCCATCATCAACTGGTTGTGGTCTGCTGCAATATTTGTTGTGTCATATATAGGTGCTAACTCATGCTGTGCTGGAGCAACTTCGTTATGCTCAGTCTTAGCATAAATACCAAGTTTCCAAAGTTCGTCGTTTAAGTCTTCCATATAAGCTGCCACTCTTGGTTTAATTACACCAAAGTAGTGATCGTCCAAATCCTGTCCTCTTGGTGGTCTAGAACCAACCAATGTTCTACCTGTATACTTAAGGTCAGGACGTTTGTCGTATTCTTTTCTATCTATAAGGAAGTACTCCTGCTCTGGACCAACTGAAGTACTTACATACTTAACTTCTTCATTACCAAATAGTTTTAATATACGTAGCGCTTGCTTGTTCAACGCTTCCATTGATCTAAGTAGAGGTGTTTTCTTATCTAATGCCTCACCGCCATATGAACAAAACGCTGTCGGAATACAAAGTGTTGTTCCTTTTATAAAGGCATATGATGTTGGGTCCCATGCAGTGTATCCTCTTGCTTCAAATGTTGCTCTAAGTCCTCCTGATGGGAATGATGAAGCATCCGGCTCACCTTGAATCAATTCCTTGCCTGAGAATTCCATCAAAACTCCACCGTCTGGTGCAGGTGCGATAAAGCTATCATGCTTTTCTGCTGTAACACCTGTCAAAGGTTGGAACCAATGTGTATAATGAGTAGCTCCGTTTTCTACAGCCCAATCTTTCATTGCAACTGCAACAGCATCTGCTACATTACTATCTAATTTTGCTCCCTCGCTAATCGTCTTCTTCAAAGAATTGTAAATCTTGCTAGACAATCTCGCTTTCATTTCTCTGTCATCAAAAACTAGTTTTCCAAAGTTCTCTTTTACCTGTTTCATAAAAATCTCCTTTTCTGCCAAATCCCCGATTAATACTAGCCTCGGGGCTTAGCCTCAACTATTTTGACAAAGAAAAAAGGCGCCTCCAAGCTTTCGCTTGAAGACGCCATTGCCTTCATCAATTAGGTGCATTATAAACCCACCCTAAACACTTGTCAAGCACTTTTCTTAACTTTTTTAAGTTTTCGCTACGATAACTTGATTTTTTTAATTATAATTACTTGACATTTAATTTTATTAAGTGTATAGTATTACCTGATGAGCAAAGGCGTTCATTATATACACGAGCAATTCGTGTGTGTAATGAGCGCCTTTTCTTTTTTACTAATTTACATTACGAAGGGAGTTTAATAATGAGGTTAGAAGGAGATATCCGTATTCCATCGGGTTGTGCTATCGCGGCCATTATTTCTAAAGAGGGAAAAGGAATACGTGGAGATGTGATTACTAATGCAATGAAACCAATGCACGATCGTTCAAACGGTCTGGGCGGTGGTTTTGCTGCATACGGAATATATCCAGAGTATAAAGACTTTTATGCTCTACATTTCTTTTTTAATAATCGAGATACAAGAAAGACTACTGAGTCTTTCTTAAAAGAGCGCTTTGAAATAGTAAGAGCTGAACAGATTCCTACTAGACAGGTAAAAAGTATTACAGATGTTCCTATGATATGGAGATACTTTGTTGCACCACTCAAGTCTATGATGAATCATTTGCAGCTAGATGAAAAGACATATGTTGCTAGAACTGTTATGGAGATTAACAACAGTATAAAGAATGCATATGTATTCTCAAGCGGCAAAAACATGGGTGCCTTCAAAGCGGTCGGCTTCCCAGAGGACGTTGGTAAGTTCTATCGCCTAGAGGAATACGAAGGATATTCTTGGACGGCACACGGCAGATATCCAACAAACACACCTGGTTGGTGGGGAGGCGCTCATCCATTTACACTCCTTGACTACTCTATCGTACATAACGGCGAGATATCCTCATATGATTCAAATAGAAGATTTATCGAAATGTTTGGTTACAACTGTAATCTTCAGACAGATACAGAAGTTATTACTTATATATTTGATTACTTAGTTAGACGCCAGGGATTGTCTTTGGAGGAGGCGGCAAATGTTGTGGCTGCCCCATTCTGGCAGACTATTGACTCGAAGCCAAAGAAGGAGCGAAAAAAGCTAACTTATCTTAGAACTGCTTTTTCAAATCTTTTAGTTACTGGTCCATTTTCAATTGTTCTTGGTTTTGACCGAGGCTTGATGGCACTTAATGATAGATTGAAACTTAGATCTATGGTTGTGGGCGAAAAGGACGACAAAGTGATAATCGGCAGCGAGGAAGTTGCAATCAGAATGATGGAACCTGATGCCGAAAATATTTATGCTCCAGCCGGCGGCGAACCAGTAATCGTAAAACTAAATGACGACGTACAAATATAGAAAGGAACTATTATGAGTATTAATTATATATACCCTGAATTTGAAGTAGTCAGGGACGAAAGCAAATGTATACATTGTAAAGTGTGTGTGCGCCAGTGCGCAAATGAAGTTCACTCATACGATGAAGATTTAGATGTAGTAAAAGCTGATGAATCAAAATGTGTGAACTGTCAGCGCTGCGTTTCACTTTGTCCAGTTCGTGCTCTAAAAATTGTAAAGAGCGACTGCAAACTTCGCGAGAATGCTAACTGGCAAAATGACACAATAAACGAAATATATAAACAAGCTGATACAGGCGGAGTTCTACTCTCCTCTATGGGTAATCCAAAACCAATGCCTGTTTACTGGGATAAGATTTTGATAAACGCATCTCAAGTAACAAACCCTCCTATTGATCCACTACGTGAACCTATGGAAACAAAGGTTTTCTTAGGAAAGAAACCATCATTTGTAGAGAAAGATAAGAACGGAAACTTGAAATGCGAGTTAGATCCTCAGTTAGAACTATCAATGCCAGTAATGTTCTCAGCTATGAGTTATGGTTCAATCAGTTACAATGCTCACGCATCTTTGGCGAGGGCGTCAAAGGAATTAGGAATTTTCTATAACACTGGTGAAGGCGGACTGCACGAAGACTTCTATGCTTATGGTGATAATACTATCGTACAAGTAGCTTCAGGACGTTTCGGTGTGCACGAGGAATACCTTGAGACTGGTAAGGCTATTGAGATTAAGATGGGCCAGGGCGCTAAGCCTGGTATCGGCGGACATCTTCCTGGAAAGAAGATTGTGGACGATGTGTCGAGAACTCGTATGATCCCAGAAGGCTCAGATGCCATCAGTCCTGCTCCACACCACGACATCTACTCTATCGAAGATTTAAGACAGTTAGTTTTCTCTTTGAAGGAGGCTACTAATTATAAGAAGCCTATTATCGTAAAGGTGGCTGCTGTTCATAACATTGCAGCAATTGCCAGCGGTATTGCTAGATCCGGCGCAGACATTATTGCGATTGATGGATTTAGAGGTGGTACTGGTGCTGCTCCAACTCGTATCAGGGACAATGTCGGCATTCCAATTGAACTTGCTCTTGCTTCAGTCGATTCAAGACTGCGCGAGGAAGGCATTAGAAATAACGTCTCGTTGGTAGTTGGAGGAAGTATTAGAAGCGCTGCTGATGTGGTAAAGGCTATTGCCTTGGGTGCTGATGCTTGTTATGTGGCGACTTCTGCTCTACTTGCAATGGGATGTCACCTTTGCAGAACTTGCCAGAGCGGTAAATGTAACTGGGGTATTGCAACTCAAGACCCAGAACTTGTGAAGAGATTAAATCCTGATATTGGAACAAAGAGACTCGTCAATTTGATGACTGCTTGGAAGCACGAGATTAAAGAGATTATTGGTGCTATGGGTATTAACTCGATTGAAGCGCTTAAAGGTAACAGATTGATGCTTCGAGGCGTTGGCTTAAATGAGAAAGAACTTGAGATATTAGGAATTAAACATGCAGGAGAATAAAGATGAAGAAAGTATATGTTAATGAAAAATGGTGTTT
>CADBBS010000076.1 GCA_902793045.1 uncultured Lachnospiraceae bacterium | reverse complement strand
ATCAATTCCCGATAGTCTTATAATAATCGGAATTAGTTTTTTAGGCAACAAGTCATTTAAAGAATTGTTAAAGTTTTTATTTTTATATTTATCAAAATCTCTTAGGATTCTTTTATCAAGCGTTGCTTCATCTAATGCTGGCTTTAAATCAATTGATATTTTATATCCATCTTCCATTTTGTCTGCGACAAAGGAACTGGCACTAAGCACCAACGGACCGCTTACACCAAAATGAGTAAATATCATTTCACCTAAATCTTCATATATAACTTTATCGTTTTTAAGTAATTTCAGACTAACATTTTTCAAAGACAAACCTTGCAGTTCTTATGTCTTTGTTGTTTTATGATCGAACTGCTTTGCCCATTTATAACCATCACCCGTGGAGCCTGTAGATTTATATGAAAGTCCACCTGTTGCAACTATCAACGAATCACAAGTGTAATCATTATTTATTTCAAACTCATCATCTTTAGTTATGTCTTTTACTTCATAGTTTAAAACAACATTCACTCCTAATGAATCAAGTTGTTTCTTTAGTGCTTTTATAACGTCAGAAGATTTATCACTTTTAGGAAAAACTCTATTTCCACGCTCCACTTTAGTTTTAACACCTGATTCTTCTATCAACGAAATAATATCATCAGAATCAAACGCATTGAATGCGCTGTACATAAACTTAGGGTTAGACATTAAATTGTTCATATGGGAATTGATATCTGATGCATTAGTTAAATTACATCTACCTTTTCCCGTAATAAACAATTTCTTTCCTAGCTTTTCATTTTTCTCTAGCAGTGTTACATCATTACCATTTTTCTTTGCAGCTATCGCCGCCATCATGCCTGATGCACCACCGCCTATAACAATTACTCTACTCATAATAAAATAACAAAAAGGGCAGATAAACTGCCCTTTATTTTATACAGGGTAAGCCCCGTTTTCTTTATCCATTTTCTTTGGGTCAATTTTACTCTGTTGTGCCTCTCTGTATTCGAAGAAGTCTTTTGCTACCTCAGGGAACAATGCATATGTAAGCACATCTTCATCCTGTTGCTTCCACTGTTTTATTTCTTCTTCGTATTTTGGAAGAGCTGGCTCAAGCAAGTCTGCAGGTCTGCATGTGATTGGCTTTTCATCGCCAATAGCTTTCTTCTGAACTTCCTCGTTAAATGGTTTAACAGTTTGTCCATACTTTCCTGCTAGCAAGTCTTTTGCCTGCTGGTTAATCATCTTGTATCTCTCACCCATAACAACGTTTAATACAGCCTGTGTACCAACGATCTGTGATGATGGAGTAACCAATGGTGGCTCTCCAAAGTCCTTACGAACTCTTGGCACTTCCTCTAGCACTTCTTCGAACTTATCTGAAGCACCCATCTCATCAAGCTGAGAAACAAGATTTGAAAGCATTCCACCAGGAACTTGGTAAAGCAATGTGTTAATGTTTACACCCATTACCTTTGGACTTAGAAGTCCGTTTTCCAAACATTCTTCTCTATATGGTTTAAAGTAGTCAGCTACTTCTTTTAGCGCTTTCATATCAAGGCCAGTATCATATTCTGTGCCTTTGAATGTCTCAACCATTACTTCTGTAGGTGGTTGAGATGTACCCATTGATAATGGAGAGATAGCTGTATCGATTATATCAGCACCAGCCTCCACAGATTTTAGATATGTCATCTGCGCAACACCTGATGTACAGTGTGTGTGCATTTCAATTGGAATATCTGTTCCTTCTCTTAGAGCATTTACTAACTCTGTTGCCGCATATGGAGTAAGGAGTCCTGCCATATCTTTTACACAAAGTGAGTCTGCACCCATGTCTTCGATACGCTTAGCAATGTCTTTCCAATAATCTAATGTGTAAGCATCACCTAAAGTGTATGATAAAGCAATCTGAGCTTCAGCTCCTTCTCTCTTTGCAGACTTAACAGCAGTCTCTAAGTTTCTCAAATCATTTAGACAGTCAAAGATTCTGATAATATCAATTCCGTTTGAAACTGATTTCTGTGTGAAATACTCAACCACATCATCTGGGTAATGGTTGTATCCCAAAATATTTTGACCTCTAAACAACATTTGAAGTTTAGTATTCTTAAATCCATCACGAAGCTTTCTTAATCTTACCCATGGATCTTCTTTCAAGAATCTAAGTGCAGCATCAAATGTAGCTCCACCCCAACACTCTACAGCGTGATATCCAATCTTGTCCATCTTGTCAACAATTGGAAGCATCTCCTCTGTAGGCATTCTAGTTGCTATCAAAGACTGATGAGCATCTCTTAATGCTGTTTCTACTATTTTGATTTTCTTAGCCATAATTTTCCCTCGTTTATTTTTAAATTATTTTATATACCAAAAATTGCCATAAATGTACCGGCTGCCACAGCTGTACCAATAACACCAGCCACGTTAGGTCCCATAGCATGCATCAACAAGAAGTTTGATGGGTCCGCTTCTGTTCCTACCTTCTGTGAAACTCTGGCTGCCATTGGAACGGCAGATACACCAGCAGATCCAATAAGCGGATTAACCTTACCTCGTGTAGCCACGCACATAATCTTACCAAACAATACACCGGCTGCTGTACCAACACAGAATGCCAACAAACCTAAAATTACAATCTTGATTGTACTAACATTTAGGAATGCCTCCGCACTAGTAGTTGCACCTACTGATGTACCTAGCAAGATAACAACTATATACATAAGAGCATTTGACGCAGTATCTTGTAACTGACGTACAACTCCTGATTCTCTAAACAAGTTACCAAGCATTAACATACCAACAAGTGGTGCTGTAGTTGGAAGAATCATACAAACTACAATCGCAACGATTATAGGGAACAAAATCTTTTCTAGTTTGCTAACCGGACGAAGCTGTTCCATCTTGATTTTTCTTTCCTTCTCAGTTGTAAGAAGCTTCATAATAGGTGGCTGTATGATAGGAACCAGGGACATATACGAATATGCCGCCACCGCAATCGGTCCTAATAACGCCGTCTGTCCTAATTTACCGGCAAGGAAAATAGATGTAGGTCCGTCTGCACCACCAATGATTGAAATGGCAGCAGCTGCCTTTCCACCAAATCCCATAAATATAGCAAAGAAATATGCACCGTAAATACCAAACTGTGCCGCTGCACCTAACAAGAAACTCTTAGGATTAGCAATCAGTGGTCCAAAGTCTGTCATAGCACCAACACCCATAAAGATAAGCGATGGTAAAATACTCCATTCATCAAGTTTGAAGAAGTAATATAACAAACCTCCTGTTCCATCTTCGCCCACTGGCGCTTTAATAATATCTGGATAGATATTAACTAAAAGCATACCGAAAGCTATAGGAACAAGTAATAATGGTTCATATCCTTTTTTTATTGCAAGAAATAGGAAAACACAAGCTATGGCAATCATAATGTAATTGCCCACAGACAAGTTTAAAAATGCTGTCTGATTAACTAGGTTGTCCAGTGTTTCTGTAAAATTCATAAGTACCTCCAAAGACTAAATATTATTAGTCTTCTAATTACATAGTCGCAAGAACTGCGCCTGATTCAAACTCACTACCAACTTCTACTTTGATACTAGCAATTGTACCGTCCTGTGGAGCTACAACAGAGTTTTCCATCTTCATAGCTTCAAATACCATAATAGTATCGCCCTTGCTTACTTGCTCTCCTGGCTTAATCTTTATAGACATAACTTTACCAGGCATTGGAGCTTTGATTTCAACATCACCATCGTTTCCAGATGCAACTGGTGCAGGTGTTTCAACTGGTGGAGCTGCTGGTCCCGGTGCACTAACTGGTGCGCTAGCAACTTCTCCTTTTTCTTCAACTGTTACGTCGTAAGCTTTTCCATTAACTGTAATTGTATAACTCTTCATTTTGTTTTCCTCCAAAATACTAATTATCTTCTCTTTATTGATCTAACTACAAAACTATCTGTAGATTTTTTCTCTAGTGATGCGATGGCCGCTGTAATAACCGCTACTAATTCGCCATCATCCACATCTTCTTTTGGCTTTTGAACTGTTTCAAACGATCTAGGTCCCGTATCCATCTTTTTCTTTCTTTTAAGCACTTTTTGGACTTTAGGGAATAAGTTGAAGCATGAAATCACTAAGAAGATGAAAATCAAAACTGCAAATACAGTTCCCATACCTATCAAAGTGTTTGAACCAGCTTGAGCTAGTTTCTCACCTGTAGAGTATTTAGCGTCAAATGTCATTTCATACAATGTTATTGCATTGTGATTCTCTTCATCAAATTTATACAATGATGTAACTGTGGCATCTCTCTTTGTACAATCAAGTGTAGTTGTTACATTAATCTCACCATTTACATAGCTACACTCTGTATCCTTCTTTATAGATTTAATCTTGCCACACTCTTTGTGAAATTTCTTAACAGTGTCTTCTAGTTTTTTCTCTAATCTTTCTTGATCTAGCGCATACTTAGTTTGGTCAATTTGTCTAGTCTGTTCATATAACTTAGGATTTTTCTCATAAGCATTTGCCACAAGATTAATCTGTATTTCACGAAGATCTTTTTCATCATATGCAGTTTTATCATTATTTTTCTTACATCCTACTAGGCACAAGCATAATGCCATACAAATGCAAGAAAGATATATAATTCGTTTCATCTTAGATCTCCTTTGTATAAAGCATCTCAAATGCTCCAATTAGGTATTTTCTAGTATCAATTGGTTCAATAATTGAATCAATATAACCTCTAGCAGCAACATTTTGAATGTTACCTTGTAGTTTGTCGAATTCACTAACCTTACTGCTGTCGCCATACATAACCTCAGCAGCTTTCTTAGGTTCCATAACTGAAACCTTTGCCTTAGGCCAAGCATAAACCATGTCAGCGCCCAAAGATTTTGAATTCATAATCATATATCCGCTTCCAACAGCTTTGCCAACTATCAAGTTAACTTTTGGAACTGTTGCATTCGAGAAAGCAAATACAAGATTAGACGCTTCACTAACGCCATCCTTTTCAGTCTCAAAACTTGAATCGAAACCTTCACAGTTTGTCAAAGTCAAAATTGGAAGTCCAAGTGAGTCGCAAGTAATAACAAAGTCTGACGCTTTCTTAAGACCATCAGTTGTAAACTTGTTTTGACCGTCAAATTCTTTATTTGCAACTACGCCTATTGTTGCACCATTTAATTTGATAAATGCTGTAACAATATCTTCTGAAAAATCTTTCTTTACTTCTATAACAAAACCATCATCTGATAGTTCTTTAATAGCATTGATTGGATTAGAAACTTTTTCTTCTATATCTACTCCACGGTTTAGATCATCTGTCACATCTACATCTACAGCAGGAACTGATGAGTTAGATGGGATAGTTGAAATTAAGTTTCTAACACTTGTATAAATTTCAGTCTCTGGAAGAACAAAGTCTACATTTCCGACTTCTGCCTGATACTTTGCTGATGAACTATCTACAGTCTTGTTGTCTGCAATAGTGCTTGGCGAATTAACAAATAACTTTGCACTAGTCTCTTCCATATATGTAAAGTCAGATAATTTAGATAAAACACTTAAAGCTCCACCGCACTCGCCAAATAACATAGTAATCTGTGGAACAACACCGTAAGCGTTTGATTGCATAAAATAAATCTGGCCAAAAGCTTCAAGCGCATCTACTGACTCTTGAACTCTAAAACCAGAACTGTCAATAAGACCTATGATAGGTGCTCCCATATCAATGGCCTTGTCATATATATTCATAATCTTCTTTGCATGCATCTCGCCAATAGAGCCGCCTAGTACATCTGGATCTTGACTGTAAACGAATACTAATTCGCCATTTATTAGTCCATATCCAGTAACAACTCCGTCTGATGGTGTTTCAGTTTCGTTAACGTTAAAATCGGTGCTTCTAGCCTTAACTAGAGCCCCTATTTCTACAAAACTGTTATCATCAAGAAGATTATTAATTCTCTCTCTTGCCTTTGTATTGCTCATCGATTTTCCCTCCAAAAATTATGTAAAATTGTTCTGTAACCCAATTTTTACCAAGTATTATACTAATACTTTAGGTGTCAATATTCAAGGTAAACTTTTTACCATAGTAATTGCATTTTTTATATGTAAAAACTGGGGTTAATAATTATAGCTTTTGTACTCTTTTATCTAGCCATTCTTTATTGATTGGCGTAAAGTTTTCATCCTCGAAATATACCTTATGCCATACTAGGAAAACATATACAGTCCAGATTCTTCTGCTGTTGTCTGCTTTCCCATTTTTATGATCTTCCATCAATTTTACAAGAATGTCTGTGTTGAAATAATTCTCTGCAGTTTCGCTCGTAAGAACTGACAAAACTTTATTGTAGTATTCATCTTCGCAAAGCCATACTCTAATAGGAACTGGGAATCCCAATTTCTTTTTATTAGCAGTCTTTTCTGGAATATGTTTCTTAGCAGCTATTCTAAATGCGCGCTTTGTAGCTGTGTCAGTCACTTTATACTCAGTAGGCAATCTCTTAGCATAGTTAAACACTTTAATATCTAAGAATGGAACTCTAGATTCCAAACAGTGCGCCATACTCATCTTATCTGCTTTTAATAAAATATCTCCCTGTAACCAGAAGTTAATATCGACATATTGCATCTTAGAAATATCATCTAAGTTTTTAGCTTTATCGTATGTATGTGCAACCAAATCCTTTGGAGCAATATGTGTAAGTTTAGTTTTTAGAAGCTTTTCTCTATCTTCCACAGAGAACATATTGGCATTTCCAATAAATCTCTCTTCCACGCTCTTGCTTCCTCGAATTAAGAAATCTCTTCCTTTAACATCTGGAAGCAACTTCGCAATACCAGCTAAACCTTTTCTAATAAACTTTGGAATGTGCTGATAACCCTTTAGTGAAATAGGCTCATGATAAATGTTGTATCCGCCAAAGAACTCATCTGCTCCCTCACCTGACAAAACAACCTTTATCTGCTCAGCCGCTACTTGATCTACAAAGTAAAGTGCTATACAAGATGGGTCCGCCAAAGGCTCATCCATATAGTACATAACTGTCTCAATTGAATTAAAGTATTCGTCGCTGTTAATTGTTTTGCTGAAGTTC
>CADBBS010000075.1 GCA_902793045.1 uncultured Lachnospiraceae bacterium | reverse complement strand
AAAGTATGAGTAAAAAAGGTAAAATAATAGCTGCTGTAGGTATTGGTCTGGGAGTGGCCATTTTCATAGCATCTATTGTGTTTATAATATGGTTTTTGTTCTGTAGTTATATGGCGAGACCGGGTTTTGAAAAAGTTGAAACAAATCCGAAGAACTATTTGAAGGTTGATGACCATTTTGGTATGGGCATAAACTTGTTTCCTAAAAAAGTGGATGAAAAAAGAGTTATTGAATACAAGTATCATCCAATAACGGGATTTTTAGATGATTATGAGTATTTATATCTTAAGTATCAATATAAGAAAGGTGAATACAAAAAAGAAAAGGAAAGACTAAGTAAAATTGAAACAGAATATACTGCGACTAGATTAGACCATAAGTGGTTAGGCAAACCTGTTTATGTGTTGTATTTTAATGATTGGGAGCATACGGAAGTTGCGATATGTAATGATGACAAGAGTGTTATGGAATACCTAATAGTCAATTATCCAGAAGAATATCATTCTGATAAATACATTGAAGAACTAAAAGAAGATCTAACCTACAAAAATAGATATACTAATTGCTATAGCACTATGCCTCTAGGGAAACCGGATAGTGAAATGGGAAGATATATTGAAAAGATAGAAAACAAAAATCGTAAAGTAGAGAAGAGCGATTTTGTCAAAGTAAATGGTGTTAAATACGTGGAAGCATATGTTGCAAAAAAATCAGAAGATGGTGACGGATATGATGGTGTAGGAGATACTATATTATGGAATATAGAAAAAGAGAAAGACGCTTATAGGTTTAAATATACTTTTGACGATGGGGAAGAAGATTTATTTGAAGAAGATATAGAAAAATATAAGCTTAATAAAAAGAAATATGTAGATAAAATATATGATTTATGCTTTATTTACAAGAGAAAATATTTAGATTCTTTGTACAAAGATGTTAATAAAGATGGTTATCAAGATGCCGTTTTTACAGGCACAAAACAATTGTATAATGTTAGAGAGGATGAGGGAGTAGAAGAAGAATTTCCAATTAAGAAAGTATTTATATATAACAAAAAAAGAGATAAGTTTATTTATAACAAGAAGTTGAGTGTAGATTAAATTATAATATTAAACAAAAAGAAAAACACTAGGGAACGAACGATTGTTAGTGAGTCCCTAGTGTTTTTCTTTTTGTATATAATTATTTATCTTCTTCTAACTTAGCTTTCTTCATTGCTCTTACCTGTAGTGGTAGACCAAATAGTTGGATGAATCCTTCTGCATCGTGGTGGTCATATAAATCACCAGTAGTAAATGATGCAAGTGATTCGCTATATAGTGAATATGGAGAAGTAGTACCAGCTTTAATAATGTTTCCTTTGTAAAGTTTAAACTTAACTTCACCAGTAACATTTTCTTGAGTCTTTTCAATGAAAGCCTGCAAAGCTTCACGAAGTGGAGTGAACCATGTTCCCTCATATACAACCTGAGCTAATTTTTCAGCAACAGCTTTCTTGAAGTTCATAGTAGCACGATCAAGTACTAACTCTTCTAACTGGTCGTGAGCTTCCATTAGGATAGTTCCACCTGGAGTTTCATAAACGCCACGAGATTTCATACCTACTACACGGTTTTCGACGATATCGATAATACCGATTCCGTGCTTTCCGCCTAGCTCGTTTAGTTTTCTGATAATATCAGCAACCTTCATCTTTTCGCCGTTAACAGAAGTAGGAACACCCTTTTCGAAAGTCATTGTTACGTATTCACCTTCCTCTGGAGCTTTCTCTGGAGAAACACCAAGAACAAGTAGGTGATCGTAGTTTGGCTCGTTTGCTGGGTCTTCTAATTCCAAACCTTCGTGGCTGATGTGCCATAGGTTACGGTCACGGCTGTAACTTTGGTCTGCGTTGAATGGAAGGTCAATGCCATGAGCCTTACAATATTCAATCTCTGACTCACGAGAATCCATATCCCACTTGTCATCTCTCCAAGCAGCGATAATCTTAATGTCTGGAGCCAAAGCCTTAATTCCTAGTTCAAAACGAATCTGGTCATTTCCTTTACCAGTAGCACCGTGGCAGATAGCAGTAGCGCCTTCTTTTCTAGCAACTTCAACTAGCTTTGCAGCGATACCAGGTCTAGCCATTGATGTACCTAGTAAATATTTATTCTCATATACTGAGCCAGCCTGTACACAAGGCATTATATAGTTCTCGGCAAAGTCATCTGTGATATCTTCTATATAAAGTTTAGAAGCACCAGAATATTTTGCTCTCTCTTCAAGACCATCTAATTCCTCTTCCTGTCCACAGTCTATGCAGCAGCATATAACTTCGTAATCATAGTTTTCCTTTAGCCAAGGGATGATAGCAGTAGTATCAAGTCCTCCTGAATAAGCTAATACAACTTTTTCTTTAGCCATTTTTCTTTCCTCCATAAAATGTTTTTCTTACAACGGGAATTAATATACAACAATTATGCATAAAATGCAAGTAAAAAATGAATATTTTTGTATATTATTCATAAATTATGCATATTTTATGCAAAAACCTTGCATATTATACATAAATAGTGTATAATTCTCGCAGTTGTGTTCTTATATAGAAGAAAGTTCTTCTTGTATATAGAAGAAAAATAGTTTATTCTTTGACGAGGACACATAGGAGGTTACTATGATTAAAGTAGGTATTATTGGCTCAACTGGTTACGCAGGAGCCGAGATTGTAAAGTTAATACAGAATCATCCAGAAGCGGAAGTAGTATGGTTTGGCTCAAAGTCATTTGAGGGTGAACCTTTTGCTAGCGTATATAGAAATATGTTCGAGCTAGTGGATGAGAAATGCCTAGGCGATAACATAGATGAGCTTGCTGACAAGGTGGATGTTATTTTTACAGCTACACCTCAGGGGCTTTGTTCAAAGATTATAAATGAAGATGTTTTAAGTAAGACTAAGGTTATTGATCTTAGCGCTGACTTTAGAATAAAAGATGTTGACGTTTACGAGAAGTGGTATGGCATTAAACATGAAAGTCCAGAGTTTATAGACGAGGCAGTTTATGGGCTTTGCGAGATTAACCGTGACAAGACAAAGAATGCACGCCTTATTGCAAACCCTGGTTGTTACACAACTTGCAGTATCCTTTCTATTTATCCGTTGGTAAAAGAAGGACTGATTGATCCTAAATCTATTATCGTTGATGCTAAGTCAGGAACTACTGGAGCAGGACGTGGCGCAAAGGTTGCAAACTTGTTCTGTGAGGTAAACGAAAACATAAAAGCTTACGGTGTGACAACACATCGTCACACACCAGAGATAGAAGAGCAGCTAAGTTACGCAGCAGATGAGGATGTAGTTATAAACTTCACTCCACACTTAGTTCCAATGCAAAGAGGAATTTTGGTGACTGCTTATGCGAACCTAACAAAGGATGTGACATACGATGAAGTGAAAGCTGTTTATGATAAGTACTACAATGACGAGAAATTCGTACGTGTTCTCGACAAAGACCTTTGCCCAGAGACACGTTTTGTGGCAAACAGTAACTACACAGATATTAACTTCAAGATTGATGAGAGAACAGGAAGAATAGTTATGATGGGTGCGCTTGATAACTTGGTAAAGGGAGCAGCAGGACAAGCGGTTCAGAATATGAATATAATGTTTGGACTACCTGAAGAAACAGGAATTGATTTAGTTCCAAGCAGCGTGTAAAGGAATAAGATATGCATTTTAAAACAGAAGGTGGCGTGACAGCTCCGCTAGGCTTTGCGGCTATGGGAGTGCACGCTGGAATAAAAAAAGAAAAAACAGATATGGCTATGATAAAGAGCCATGTGCCAGCAGTAGCTGCAGGTACATTTACTACAAACGTAGTTAAGGCTGCGCCAGTTTTGTTTGATCAAAAGCAGATTTATGAAAACGACTTTGCGCAGGTCATCGTTTGTAACAGTGGTGTTGCAAATGCTTGCACCGGCAAAGAAGGAATGGACTACTGCGAACAGACAGCTAAGATGGTGGCAGAGAACTTGCACGTGGATGAGAACGAAGTTTTAGTTACATCTACAGGTGTTATCGGCCAGCAGCTTCCAATGGACAAGATAGAGGCAGGAATTCAAATGCTTGGTTTGACATTGGACTCATCAGAAGACGGTGGACATTTGGCGGCGGAAGCTATCATGACTACAGATACTAAGCCAAAGGAAGTGGCATACGAATTTAGAGTAGCTGGAAAGCAGTGTAAGATTGGTGGCATGTGTAAAGGATCAGGAATGATTCATCCAAATATGTGTACAATGCTATCGTTCTTAACTACTGATGTTAAGATTTCAAAAGAACTTTTATACGAAGCGCTAAGTGATAGTGTGAAAGATTCATACAATATGATTTCAGTAGATGGTGATACATCAACTAACGATACAGTTTTGATTCTTGCTAACGGTTTAGCAGATAACAAAGAAATCACAAAGAAGGATGCCGACTACGAAGAATTTGTAAATGCGCTACATGCAGTAAATAAAGAGCTTAGCAAAATGATTGCAGGAGACGGCGAAGGTGCAACAGCGCTATTTGAAGTGAAGGTAAGACATGCAGACACAAAAGAAAATGCAGTTAAGCTTGCAAAGTCTGTTGTGTCATCTTCTCTTACAAAGGCAGCTATTTGCGGACACGATGCTAACTGGGGAAGAATTATGTGTGCACTAGGTTATGCCGGTGTGGACTTTGACCCAGAAAAAATAGACATAGTATTTACCAGCAAGGCTGGACAGATAATTATAGTTGAAAACGGCGTGGCTACTGATTACAGCGAAGAAAAAGCGACTGAGATTTTATCAGAAGATGCTGTGACAGTAACTTGCGATATGAAGATGGGCGATGCAAAAGCAACAGCTTGGGGATGTGATTTGACGCACGAGTATGTGAGCATCAACGCCGATTATAGAAGTTAAAACCTTTGGAGGAATAGACAAATGATAATGAAGGGCAACAAAGATATAAAAATGGATTCGCTTATTGAAAAGGCAGACGTCCTAATAGAGGCGCTACCTTACATTCAGCGATTCAATAGAAAAATTATCGTTGTTAAATACGGTGGAAGTGCAATGCTAGATGAGGATTTCATGACAAATGTAATCCAGGACGTTACACTTCTTAAACTAGTTGGTTTCAAACCTATCATCGTGCACGGTGGTGGAAAGGCTATCAGCAAACATATCGATAAGATGGGTATGGAGACTGAGTTTGTAAACGGTCTTCGCGTGACCGACGAAGAAACACTAGAAGCAGCAGAGATGGTTCTTAATAAAGTAAACAAACAGCTTGTTCAGATGGTTGAAAAGTTGGGCGTTCGTGCCATTGGTATCAGTGGTAAAGACGGAAACCTTCTAAGCGTTGAGAAAAAACTTTCCCACGGCGAAGACATCGGATATGTGGGAACTGTTAAGTCTGTTTCTACAGAAATCTTGCTTGACTTAATAGAGAAGGATTTCTTGCCAATCGTTTGTCCAATTGGACTAGATGATGAGTTTGAGGCATATAATATAAATGCAGACGATGCAGCATCAGCGATAGCAGAAGCGGTAAAGGCTGAGAAGTTGGCATTCCTTACAGATACTGAAGGTGTTTTAATGGATGCCGAAGATCACGACTCTGTTATTTCGGAGATGACTATTTCCGAGGCAAAGGATTTGATTAAAGATGGAACAATCTCAGGCGGAATGATTCCAAAAATCAAGAACTGTATTGAGGCAATCGAAAACGGAGTATCTCGTGTCCATATATTGGACGGAAGAATTCCGCACTGTATCTTACTAGAGATTTTCACAAACAAGGGTATTGGTACAGCGTTGCTTCGCGACGAGGATGAGAAGTTCTACAAAGAACAAGAGATGAAGGAAAAATAAATGAGTTATATAGAAAAGTCAGAGCAAAACTTAATACACACATACAACCGTTTCCCTGTTGTCTTTGAAAAGGGCGAGGGTGTGTTTTTGTACGATGAAAATGGAAAAGAGTACTTGGACTTTGCATCGGGCATAGGTGTTTGTTCGCTTGGTTATGGAAATGAAAAACTAAACAATGCTATAAAAGAGCAGACTGATTTGCTACTTCACACATCAAATCTTTTCTATAATAAGCCAGTGGCAGATGCAGCCCAAAAGCTAGTGAAGGCTACAGGTCTTAAGAAAGCATTCTTTACAAACAGTGGAGCAGAAGCTGTGGAAGGTGCGCTAAAGGTAGCAAAGCGCTATGCATATGATAAGAGCGCGGCAAAGGAAAAAGACGATTTTAGTGAAGGCTATGAAGTGATTGCGATGAACAATTCATTTCACGGTCGTACAAAAGGGGCACTAGAGATAACTGGAACTGAAAGTTATCGTAAGCCTTTTGGACCAGACATAGATGATGTTAAGTTTGCAGAGTTTAACAACCTAGACAGCGTCAAAGAACTAGTGACTGATAAGACTTGTGCTATCGTGGTTGAGTGCGTACAGGGCGAAGGTGGAGTGACACCTGCCGATGAAGATTTCATAAAAGGAATCCGCGCGCTTTGCGATGAAAAAGACATCATCATGATTTGCGATGAAATCCAGTGTGGAATGGGTAGAACTGGAAAGATGTTTGCCTACGAGCACTACGAAGTAAAGCCAGACGTTGTAACTTGTGCTAAGGCACTAGGTTGCGGTGTGCCTGTTGGTGCATTTGTCTGTGGTGAAAAGTGTATGGATACTTTGGTGCCAGGAGATCGTGCCAGGAGATCACGGAACTACGTACGGTGGAAATCCGCTAGTGACTGCTGTAGTTAGCAAAGTGTTTGACATATATGAAGAAGACCTTGTGGTAGAGCACGCCAAAGTAATGGGCGACTACTTAACAGAAGAGTTAGAGAAGATTGCATTCGAGTTCAACTCAGTTGTGAAACGAAAAGGAATGGGCTTGATGCAGGGCTTAGAACTACGTGTTCCAGTGGGTGATATCGTAAATGAAGCACTCAAAAATGGACTAGTTGTAATAAGCGCTGGAGGCAATGTTTTGCGTATGCTTCCACCCCTTATAATTTCTAAAGAAAATATCGATTTAATGCTTGATATTTTGCGTAAAATTTTATAAATTATAAATTGATTATTTAATGAAAAATTGGAGATATATAAATAGTGACAAGCGGGGAAAGAAAGAAAAAACTGAAGATTAAAGTTATTGTGATAGTAAGTGCAGTGGTAGTGGCATTTGTCGCTGCGCTTATTTTGTTGTCTGTATTTGGCCGCGTCAAAGTAAACGGAGTTTATCTAAGTAATAAACATATAAAGAGAGACTTCGAAAACAAAATAATGTCTACTCATACAGTCTTTGTCGAGGACAAATATAACAAGTTCACAAAGTTTAAATATAATATTAAACCAATTGAAAATAGAAATATTTTTACAAAAGCAATCGACACTGTTACTGGCAGAAATAACAATGTGAAGATCACTTATGATGTCGATGTTAAGGGCATTAAGAAGACTTTAAAAAAGGACAATAAGAGAAATAAAAAGCCTAAGAATGCAAAGATAGTTAAAGGCGAAAAACTATACAAGATTAGACCAGCTAAGCTTGGTACAAAAGTAAATATTAAAGGTCTTGTAAAGAGTTTGAAAAACCATGCAGAAAACATTTCTGTATATGACTTTTTAGAGCAGCCAAAGATTTTGGATGAAGATTTAGAGCCTACTTTGAAGAAGTTAAATAAACCTTTGAAGTGGCATATTGCATATAAAAATGGTGCAGAGATTAGACATAACTTTGACACTGTAAAGTTGGTTAAAGGTAAAGTGAAAGTGGATGAGACACAGATGAGAAAGATCATCTACAAAGCACTTGCAACATACGACACTATCGGTGGCGTGTGGGAGTTTAAAGACCACAAGGGTAAGAAGCAAAAAGTTAAAGGTGGAACTTGGGGTTCTACTGTAGACTATGAGCGTGAGATGCCATACATTGAAAAGGCTTATAAAAAGAAGAAGAGTCACGACAACAGAAAACCTTATCTTCTAAGAGAATCGCCAAAGCATTATTCTAAGATTAAGATTGAGGTTAGCATCCCTAAACAGCATATGTGGATGTATAAGGGCAAGAAGATTATTATGCA
This sequence comes from uncultured Lachnospiraceae bacterium, assembly GCA_902793045.1. Taxonomy (GTDB): domain Bacteria; phylum Bacillota; class Clostridia; order Lachnospirales; family Lachnospiraceae; genus Eubacterium_G. The sequence goes on along the minus strand of CADBBS010000075.1, from coordinate 2,056 downwards.
GTCAGACGTAGTAACTGGCTTACCTAATCCAAAGAAGAAAAGACAGACACCAGTTGGTGTATTCTATATATCAGAGAGAAAGCCTGGAAAGTATTTGAAGGGTAGAGGATATAAGACTTGGGTTGATTACTGGATGAGACTTACTCCAACTGGAGTAGGCTTCCATGATGCACCTTGGCAGCCAAGATTTGGCGGCAACAGATATGTGGTCGGTGGTTCACACGGCTGTATTAACCTACCGCCAGCATTCGCTAAAAAACTATACGATAAAACAGAGTCAGGAATGACTACTTTTATACACTAAAAAATCGGCATCAGTGCCGGTTTTTTTAATTTATAAACTCAATTCTTAATATTATTAATTGAAAAGAAAACTCTAAATTGATATTATATTAAACGTGGGAAAAATCGAAAGGAAGTGGGCTAGATGAAGAAAATAGGTTTTGATAATGAGCTGTATATCAAGAAACAAAAACAGCATATCTTAGAGAGAATCGAGAATGCTAATGGTAAGTTATATCTTGAGTTTGGTGGCAAACTCTTTGACGATTACCATGCATCAAGAGTTCTACCGGGATTTGATGTAAATGCAAAAATTAAACTTTTGCATGAACTTAAAGACCAAGCAGAAATTATATTTGTAATCTCTGCGGGAGATATTGAAAAGACAAAAATGAGAGCAGACCTTGGTATCACTTATGATATGGATGTTCTTAGATTAATTGACAATATCACTAAACTTGGTATCGAAGTAAACAGTGTAGTAATCACTAAGTACACTGGCCAAGTGGCAGCTGATGCGTTCAGCGCAAAACTTGATCAACACGGAATCAAAAACTATTTCCACAAGCCTATTAAAGGATATCCAGTAGATATCGATTATATATGTAGTGAAGAGGGATTTGGAGCAAACCCTTATGTAGAGACTACAAAACCATTAGTAGTGGTAACTGCTCCAGGACCAGGTAGCGGAAAGTTAGCTACTTGTCTTTCTCAGGTTTATCATGAGAACACTCGTGGTATTCCAACAGGTTACGCTAAATTCGAGACATTCCCTATTTGGAATGTACCACTAAAGCATCCAGTTAACCTAGCATACGAGGCGGCTACAGCAGACTTAGATGACGTTAACATGATTGACCCATTCCACTTAGAAGCATACGGAGAAACTACAGTCAACTATAATAGAGACGTAGAAGCTTTCCCAATTGTGCAGAGTACTTTGGCGAAGATCTCTAATGAGAATTTTGACTACAAGAGTCCAACAGACATGTCAGAGCAAGAAATAATAAGAAGATTCTTCGCAACAAAATGCGATTACAGAAAAGGTAAAGAAAAGAAGAGCGCGGTTGATAAGATCAAACGTATTATGCAGGAGCTTAACATTTCACCTGACGATAGAAAGGTGGTTAATATAGCTCTAGCAAGAGAAGAAGAGACAGGAGTGCCAGCAGCAGCTATTGAGCTAGAAGATGGCAGAGTTATAACAGGTAAAGCCAGCGAGCTTATGAGCGCTTCTTCATCAGTTGTACTTAATGCAATTAAAGCGATTATGGGTATAGATGATGACTTAACACTTCTAACTCCAATCATCCTTGAACCAATCCTAGCGATGAAAACAGAAATTCTTGGAAGTAGAAGTACTATTCTAAACCTAGATGCAGTGCTTACAGCCCTTTCAGTATCAGGAGCCACAAACTCCCTAGCCATAAAGGCAATGGAAGGCCTAGAGAAGTTACGCGACCTAGAATTCCACTCAACTCAGATGCTCGACTCAAGCGACGAGTCAGTACTTAGACAACTAGGTCTACGTGTAACATGCGAACCTATTTACCCATCGAAAGATTTGTTCTTTTAAAGAATACTATATAAATTAAATAGCAAACAAGAAAACGATGTTGTGCGAACGATTGTTAGTGAGCACGCATCGTTTTTTGTTTGCGAATTAAACTTATATAAAGTATAATATAAAAGAACAAATGTTCGGAGGGGAAATGAAAGAGGATCGCAGTTACATTTGCATAGACCTAAAGTCTTTCTACGCATCAGTCGAATG
>CADBBS010000074.1 GCA_902793045.1 uncultured Lachnospiraceae bacterium | reverse complement strand
AAACAAAATTCTCAAAAGTTTTTCACAAAATTTACAAATATTCCCCTTCTTCCCTTAACCTACTAAGCAACTAACCTATTAACCCATTCAACTGTCTCTTAACTATCAACTTTAAACTTTAAACTAAGTCATTCCCACACCACTAAGTCACGAGGAAGGGCAATCTTCTTTGCCTCACCACGCAAGCCATCGATATAATAATGGCGGGCAAGATGATCGTCAAATTTATTGATGAAAGCAGCACGAATCCTAGCACATTTCTCATTGATAGAGTTTAGACACGGATTCGTCACATCCTCGATGCTCTGCAAAGAATGCCTATTCAGACCAAGAGGTCTTACGTTCTTGTAGATGTTGATAAGCTCCTCTCTATAATCTGGTAAATATTTAAACACTATTCCTTCAGGATGTTTTAGAAATAAAAGGAAAACGGCTTTTACTAACGGTTCCATTTTTATCACCATATTATTATAATCAGGCAAGATAATCTCATACTTTTTAGTAATAACGATCTTACTTAGTTTTTCATTCTGATGAAGAAGCTGTTCCAACAAAGCCAATGGAACACCGCATTCACGCAATTCCATGACCTGTTTCTTAAACAAGCGCAACTTATCGTGAATCTGGATGTCAATAGACTCAAACATATTATCAGCATATTCCTCATTATGCTCATAATGAGTGCTATACAAGCCAGAACGACCTATACCTCCACCTCCTCCAGAATATAAATTATTATCTTTATTTCGCTTATATGCTTCTAAAATTTCTCTTATCTGCAACTTATAAGAAAGGACCTTGTTGTCTAGCCCCGCCAAAGGATAGTACTCATATATTGAGATACCATTATCCATTGCCTTTTTGTAAAACAGGAAACCAGGTTTCATAAATCTTGCGTCATCAGGATCCTCCAGATAGTTCAACAAATCTGTTGTTTTTAATAAAGGAACCTGACTCAACAATTTTTTTTGCAGATAAGGAATGTAATAAAGTATATTTGTCTCACGTTTCACCTTTTTTGCAATACTAGGAATATACGTTAACTCGGCAAAGCCACATTCATTCGTATAGAATAGTCTATTCAACCACCATCTCCATAAACGCAGATAGCGGTTCATTTTTTTATGATATTCATTCTCAATATAAACTGCTCCACGCAAATATCCACCAGGAACAGACTTGAATTTAACTTGGCAAAAACCACCTCGTAAATGTATTTCATTACAATCAATCATATTTCTTATTCTCTAAAACCAACAGGAACATACGTATTCTTTAACGACTCATCAAAATAAACATTGTCAATTTGTGGCCAATAAGTATAAATAAAACTATACGTAACATTATTATGCTCCCAAGGATCACAACTATTTTTAACATATGGACTAAGCCGCAAAGAACGTAAATCTTTACAGGAAGAAAATGCCTCTTGCTTAATGTTCGTTACAAAACTTGGAATAGTATATTCCTTTTTCTTAGTAAAGCAGAAAACTAAGCATACTGTTGAAAGCCGTGGTATTCCATAATACAGGCTATCTCCCATTGCCCAAAACTTACTGTCGGGAATAGGGTTTTCAGATGTAGAGATGTCTACTTTGTCTGCATATTTTTCCCAATATTCTTTGTAATAAGATTTCTCCTTCTCTGTTAATGGTGTCATCGTTATTCGATTTATACTCCAACATTCTTGGCAACAACTGCCTCCAAAATCCTTAATTTGAACGGAGAAATGCAAATGCTCTAAAGAATGGCATCCATCAAACATACCTTTCTGGAAAAATTTAACACTGTCAGGCATGATAAACTCTTTTAAAGAATAACAGTCCTCAAAAGCTTTTTCACCAATAATTTCAAGTTTTTCGTTAGTCACAATTTGATCAATATTATAGCAGCGTTTGAAAGCCTCTGTTCCAATAGTCTTTACATTCTCTGGAATTACGAAATCACGCAAATTTCTGCAATTTGCAAACAATCTATCTGGTAATTCAATAATTTGATCAGGGAGTGAAATATGCTCAAGTGATGAACAATCCTCAAACAATTCTTCACCAATTTCAGACACAGAGTCTGGTATCACAATGTCTTGAAGAGATACACACTCAAAAAAAGCTCTCTTACCAATTCTCTTAAGCGACAGAGGAAGAACTACTTTTTTTAATTGGCTACAATGCGCAAAACAACTGTGATAGATATTTATTACTCCATCTGGAACAACGAACTCTTCTACTTTCTCATCCACATATAACAAAGTACGACCATCCGCACCATAAACAGCAACTCCATCTTCGACATATGCCTCAGGCCAATCATTCCATCCCTTGAATTGCTTACGAAGACCTTGGGGGAACTTCTCTTCCATCAGTTTATTTTTCTCTTGTTTTTTCTTTCTCTCTTCTTCATCATATGCCTCAGAATTAAAATTCTTCCTGTATGCCTTTTTCCACCCAAACTCATTTACTTCAAACAACATTCGGAAAAAATTATATATAGGCATTAAAATAAGATAGTACAATATGACAAAAGGACCTACTAATATAGCTCCAATAATAGTGATAAAGAAGGTATAGATGCTACCCATTTCTTCTATTTTCTTGCCAAAAGAATCTTTAAGTTCAATTATTTTCTTCTTCATAATGACATTTTCTTTTTGTCACATAGATTTAAATTCCAAGGCTTGTAATCCACCATTCATTTTCTTAGAACTCTTTACTATGATACTTCCGAAATGCATTTCTCGCCTTTTTAAACGCATTAATGTCGGATATATGAGGTCTGCAATACGCTTCTGGGTCATGATGGACGTATTTCTCTCCTATCATTGCATATTCCCTTATATTCAGACAGTCACGTAAGGCATTCAACTTATAGATATTCATTCTACCAGGAATAGAGGGGATGAAATATTCTTCACCTCCAATCTTGACAGAATCACACTCTTTCTTCACTTTACAATATCTCTCATCATCCAACTCTGAAATCAACCAAATAGCCCAAAGGTATGCCGCAACTGCAACTGCATATAATTCATCCTTAATACCAATGCATCCATACATGTCGTCAACGGAAAAGAGTTCTTGTTGTTTTCTCTTCATACTATTCTATGATATTTTTGCTTGACACTTCTGTCGATCTACCCATACCCTTGGCATACTCGTTGAGTATGGTTACATGTAATTCGAGCCAGCTTCCCTGTATAATGAAGTTCCATATTAATTAGTTGTATCATATCTCAAATCCTTTATGTCGTTTGTAAATTAACAAAATTATTCCTCGTCTTGATAATCTTTATCTAGTATCCCAAAATATCTCATTGTTTCTGTGAAAATGCATTTTTTCTTTTCCTTCCATGGAAAAGAAAGACAATCTTTCGTAACATTACATTCTTTTCCCACTTGAAACATCGTTGATGAACATATAGGATATCGTTTGCATTCTTTTTTCTTGTTTTTTAGCAATAATCTCGCCATAATCAGTTCTATTCCATACAATATCGCAGATTCTTTGTAAGCTGATGGTTTTCCACCTTTTACCTTCATTGGAAGTGCACTTTGATTTTTACCATCAATAAAAGGATAACCATAATGATTTAATAGTTTCTCCTTAAAAACCTTCTTGTCGCAAATGTCACAATCATACAAAACGTCAATAAGTTGGTGATGACATTTACTACAATCCATCATACATTTGTTTATAACTTGGGTATAATATTCCAAATCCGCACCTATTAGTGCTTCTAAACTTCCTTTAAGATCATTAGAAAAAGTGGTCAATAATCTGTAAAAGGACATAGTCTGTCTTTTATGGGAAACAACATAGTCTCGAATAACGGATTGATATAGGTCTTTTCCGTCCCAATCAGGATGCTGTTTTAACAATTTGAGTACTTCAAAGAAGCCAAAGCCAGGATTGTCCCAAAATAAGGCACACATACAAATTGATGCAATCAGTTTCTTATCCTCAACTATTTTTGGGGTTTTCTTTCCTATTATTAGTTCAACCGCATGATATGGGATTGTTTCATGTACTACATCTTTATTAATAATAGATTGGATGGTATGCGCCATTCCTTCAACTATACATCGATGTCCAAAACGAAATCCGTGTTCATCCGCTTTGTCGTTATCAAAATCATAGCACCCTATCCATACCGCTGCCTTTTCTTTTTGAGCAATAGAGACTTCTCTTTCGTCTATTTCTATGTCGGATATGTTAAATGCTGTATCCTTATCACCTTCAATATCGTTGAAACGAGTTATAAAAGAACGAATCTCATCATTTGTTTCCCATAGTTTCAATGGAATCTTGATAGTCTCATTATTACGTATATAATCACGATATTTTGCAAACACCCTGTTATACATATCACTCATTCTAATGTCATATATACTTGTGATATGCTGTATATAATGTATGTATTCATGAACAAATGTTGCATATGCGGATAAAGTCATATTTTCCATGTTCTCAAGGTCAATATCATCATCCACATACATGTGCAAATGGTTTGTTTCGTACTTACTACATTTGCCATTTAAAATATCGTAATCAAATAATGACATTCTGTTATTGTTTAATCTTGCTAAAACCTAAGATATTCTCAACAAATTCTTGTATGACAAAATCAGCAACTTTTTGGATTTCATCAGGCGTATACTTATTCCAACGTGGATCAAAACATTTAAAATAACTGATATGGACAACGTGATTGTCTAATATGTCTTGATATTCATACCATTTCTTATTTTCTTCTTTTGCTCGATTATAATCATCCTTATTATTCGCATTTAAGCCAAAACCCCATCTGTTTTCTTTAACTAAAGATAGAGGTTCAAATGTTCCCAAATCTGTATGATCTAGTTTAGGCTTATAAGGCTTCAGCTGAGTTTTCCCAATAAGGATTGCTGGACCTGCAGAATTGTCTTCGACTATTGGAATAGCAATATCACTTAGCGAATGTATGTAATGATGACAGTTTTCACATAATGTTACTAAGCAATCATCAGGACAATCCCATAACATCTTATTTCTAAAATATACTTTATGATGCACGTTTAATCGTGGCATCGCTAAATGATAACCCGAATAGAAATCAATATTGACAGTAAAATCGTAGTCTTTTACATATATAATGTAACTACTCCTATCTGCTATATATTGGTGATAGGTTTCATATTTCCCTTGCTGTACAAAAACTAACCTTTCTTGCATTGGATTAAATGCATGGCAAAGTTGACAGGTATAATTATCACGAGCTTTAATTGAATTGCTCTTTTCTATCCATCTTGGGTCATTATACCCTGTTTGAATCTCATCAACAATGCTCATGGGCTCTTTAGCCATATTGGTCATTTCTATCTGTTCGAGACAATCTTCCTTTATTTCGAAAGAAGGCCTGTTATTTTTATGGAATCTGAAAATTTTATTCATCACAACCAATTCTAAATGCCCCTATAATCATCTTCCAAACTGTGCTTGATCAATCATGCATTCCACATAGTTTCCTTTGTGACTAATATTCTCAACTTGCATTCCAAAAACTTCCATTGACCTGCCAATCGTACGATAATGACCATCTAATTCCTTGCCATATATTCTAATATACCTAATCCATCCATCAACACCAAGGAAATCAAAATCATTATATACATCTCCATATTGCTCTTGACGTATCTTTATACCGCCATTTGGTAGTTTGATGAGTGACATGTCAAGGCTTGCATATATATCGGATTGCCTCATGGTTCTCATGAGTTGGCGGATTGCCAATTCACAAAGGCCATTCAATTCATGTTCTTTGTTATTTACTTTTGGTTTGCTTTGTGTTGAACTGTTTTCTCCATTTTTCGGAGTGCTTTTTCTTTTTCCATACACAGCTCTAACAGGTCTTCCATAGAATCTTGTATCATCAACGACCTCTATAGTTTCTCGTCCATCTTTAAATCTAAGATTGTATGCCGAATAATTACTCTCGTCCCTCGTTGATGTCCAATATCTGCCAAGTTCTCCCACACCAGCAATTCTATATGAACTTGCTGCACCAGCGGCTGGCAAGAATATGCTATTCCCGTTCTTTCCTATAACTTTCCACCCCAACTGACCATTTTGACGTTCCCACGTCCATTTGCAACTATTTATCAATTCTTCCATTTCTTCTTGTGTCGGTAATCGCCATTCGTTTCCGAGTTTAGCCGTTGCAACATCATCTTGTGACTCCAATACGCTCTTTCCGTCGGCTTCGGTATACTTGAAAATTGAATTGTATGAGCCTCTGCACAACTTGTAAGTTTCCCATCCGTATGCGTCCTTAGATTCCTTTTCTCCCCATGCATAATAATTGCCAGCCTCAGAAGGAGAAGAAGCACCTATGTTACAGGTGCCCCACCAAATACCTGACGGCAAACCTAAATCAACCCTATCGTTTTGAGGATTATTCGGCTTAGGCATTACCGATTGAGGCTTCGTTTCACCGACATTAACTTTATGTACACTCTTGTAATAACCCTTTAGGAAATTTGCAAAGTCAGGGTCTTTAGTTACATTCAATTTGTAGCCTTTATTCTTTCCAAAATCAACATGGCGATTGGTATAAAGACCTTCACCGTATTTCACCATTAACGGGAACACTTTATCTGACACCGCATAATCGCCAGATGGAACTTTTTCCATTATTCCTTTTGTCAAGAAATCAAGTTCAAAATGAATCTTACCGCTTTTTCTCAGATGTCAAGGTGCCTAAACATTTCTTCAAATGTTCGACACTCTCTTTTACTACTTGTTCAATTGGTGAGAGCGACTGTAATGTAGAACTCTCCTTTTTGGACTTGCCGAATAGAAAATCAAAAAATCCCATAATATTTATTTGTTAAAGTTTAATATATTGTCACAAAATCGTTTGTAGTTATTACTATATTCTTGCTCTATAAGCATAAAGATTCTGTCTATATCAGATTCTGTAAGAACATCTTCGCCTCGGTTGATTTCTGACCAATATTCATAGGCATTCATGATTGCGACTTTGTGTTTCCTCTCTACCAACTGCTCATATGTTTCATCAACGCTATCAATATAATGGCCATAATCGTTAGGCCATAATGAACCATTTCTATAATATGTCAAAGACTTCATATAGTAATTATTTCCAGATGAAACAGAATTGAATGTTGCCGTTTCATTACAGAAATGTGCATAGTACAAATCTGATATATAAAGAAAATCAGGATTTTGCCCAAGAAATGGAAGAAATGTATATACAAATGGCATATTCACCAAGGCAGCCCGATTAACATACGCGGACTGTTCTAACAAATCATCCCTTGTTATACATGCCATTCTCGACAAATAAAGATAATTATACTTGAATATCTTACGTGAAAGCTCTAAATCATTTTGGCACATAAGTCTCAACCAACGAAATGTATTAGCGGCTCCTGTTACTGCAAGTTCACTATTCCAGTACTTGTTGGGAAACTCTGTCAAGAGGTTGACGCTTCTACGTAAATAGTCGAATGAATCTTTTATCTTTTGACTATATATCAAAACGCCTGCTATGTCTGCTAAAATATAAGGATGCGCAATACCGCCGTATTCAATAATTAGCCAGTCATGGTCAATAGGCGAAATATGACGGAAGGGGAGAACTTCAGATTTTGTCTTATATGGAGTCCTCAAATATTCAACATTCTTTATGTCATCCGATGCCAGTTTTTGTTGCTTAATAATGTATTCAAATACGTTAGATTCGTCAAGACAAAGGCTTCTGTCAAGAGTGGTAATCTCTGCAAAGGGTTCTTTCATACTTTCATGATGAAAAAGCATCCCTAACTCTTGCAATAATCCAACGACTTTTGTATTCTTGACATCTTCCGTATAGAACTCATACAAAGCAGGGAACAGCCAATCACCGTTTGCCTCAGTGAAACAAATAGAATGCTCAGAAGAGAAACGCGCAAAAGATTCGGGGTCTTCTGCTTGAATTTTCAACAATATGTCTTTGACTTCTTCCGCTCTGTCTTGCATGATCACATAAATTATAAACCCGTCTGAGATTTCAAAATCTTCACTAGATTCTCCCTACGACGTATCTCCGCATTTTTTTCTTCTTGAGAGGCAAAAGGGTTACTTTCTATGTCCTTCTTTGTTTTAGCTAAAACATAATCAGCCATATCGCTAGCCTGTTCTCGTGTAATAGATTTGCCATTAGCAAAGGCATTCATATACTGAGCGGCTCCATCTGCATGTTCTGCCATTTCTGCATTATACTGTGCTATTTTCTTTTCGTCTATCATATTTTATTATCCAAATTTGCTATAATACATTATTCTACATTCCATTCACCACCTCATCAAATCTCTCACTGACATCTGCCATCCAATCTGGAAGCATCTTTATAGCTTGACAGACTAAAGTATCGGGCATCTTTTTGTAATAGGCATAAGCCATAGGACCTGCGATAGCGGCAAGGGTGTCTGCATCTCCAAGGGAGATGGCGAGTTTGATGCAGTCAACATAGTCTTTAGACTCTAAAAAGCAGATGATGGCTGGACCAACAGTGCCAGCACAGGTGGAGTTGAAGGTGTAATCATTGTGGAAGTCGGCATACTTCTTGTTTGACCAGTCGGGATAGTATTTGTCAAGGATATGTTCACGAACGAAATCCTTGTCTTTGTCGTTCTTGAGGTGGAAGATTGTGAGGGCTGTAGCTTCTGCACCTTTGAATCCTTCTGGATGATTGTGGGTGGGGGCTGCTGTTTCATGTGCCATGCGGATACATTCTTCTTCCGTCTGGGCAAGCCATCCTGCTGATGAGCAACGCATGGCTGATCCGTTGCCAAGGCTGCGATAGGGTTGTGGATTATGACTTGCCATCCATAGTTTGAACTTACTGCCGAATCCTGCGTGGCGATGCTCGTTGGCACACTTCCAGAGGTTCATCGTCATGTCTTTCTTGTCAATAAAGGCTTCTGCACAGGCA
>CADBBS010000073.1 GCA_902793045.1 uncultured Lachnospiraceae bacterium | reverse complement strand
CCTCTAAGACGAGCATAACTCTTTTGATATTTCTTCCCTTTTTGGGTAAGTGCCTCATTAATTATCATTTCGTATGAGTAAATTTCTTTGGACTTTCCAAAAAGCTTAATGATTGTATCAACTTTGAATGATTCTTCTTTCTGACCATTATTATATCCTTCATTGTAATAAGTGGCTATCTTCTGCATATACGCTTCCTTGTCAGAACGATATGAACGTACATATATACGCAGGTTGTGGAGGTCTGCACGTACTCTTCGGATGTGATTGAGAATACGAATAGCCACTGTCATTCCAACTTCATCGTTTCCAATAGCAATAACAATGTAGTTAAGGGCTTTACAAAAGTCTGTGTTAAGAATCTTGTCATAAAAATCTCGACTCAAACAATCACACGATTTTAGTTCTACGAGAGGACTTTGCTCTTTGTCATTATTCTTTTGCTCCATAATAGCTGGAGCAAAATTGACGAAGAAGCCTTCTAACTCATCCATCCGTTTATCAACTACAACGCAATGAAACGGACTACGTTGCTCACACTCAGGCGTAGCATTGCTGTCAACAAAGGCTCCAAACTCGTATAAAAACTTCAAAGCATCACGCCCAACTTCATCAAATCCGATGACAAGACTGTCGAATGATGACTTGACCGTAGTAGGATTCTGCTCATCAATATTTACGAGTTGTACAGGATGATTCCTCTCATCGGATTTTAGTAGTTCAACTGCCAGATATGAAGAATCGACAGTACGTACATCTATTCCTTGTTTTAATGCAATATCTTCAACGATACGATTTAACCCATTACGTCGGGCATGACAATAAAAACGTTGTTTGACACTTTCTCGTGTTTGATGTATTGTCTCGTCAAGGGCAAGTACAGACATGGCTCGAATATTATCGTCTTCATTTTCAGATAGGAAAAACACATGCAATTGTGCATCTGAGATGTTTTTACTCAGTTTCTGTATAAAGTTACGTAATTTGACAAGATTGATTTCACCAAGAATATCGTTTTTCTCTAACTTTTCACTACTTATGTTAGAAAGACGTACTTCTGTAAATGTTACTCTTGCATCCAGTTCATTGGCATCAATGAATGTTTGCCGACGATGGGTGAACATACCAATGATGTCCTCCCATCCACTCTGTTCATTATTTTTCCGTATTCTATCCTCCACAAATATGATAATCGCTTTCTCGCCTTCATGTTCTTTGATACTCCTAACAAGGAGACGAGAAGGATCGTTCATGCCAAAAAATACATATAAGTGGTTATGAGTAGAGTCTATTTTTGTTCTACGATGAAGTTTGTAGTAGGCTGAAACTCTGGAATATGCAAGGCTCAGCAACACCGCAACAGTACAACAGAAAGAAAGGATAGCTTGCAAAGAAATTAACCCCTTAAGATATGGATATTTGCTAATTCCATCAACTATATTACCATCAATACTGCCAGTAAAAAGTTGGAAAGAACATGCCAGTGAACGTAGCAGATACTCTGAGTTAATACATGTACCCCCTTTACAGGATAATGCCTCCATGAACAGGGCTGTTCCTGTAATCAGGAAAAGAAACATTAGACTAGCCAAAAACATAAGGAATCGTTCTTGTAAACCAATCTTACTTGGATTTCCTCTCCGCCATCTCCAGCCATGCTTTATCGTCAAATATAAGGCATCAATACCAAGTAACCCTATGATACATCGCACCAGATTGATATTGTCAACAAACAGGACAACAACAATTAATACAGCAACGATGCAACCAATGACAACGTGTAAAATGCGATTACTTTTCCTGTCCATTTTTCTTGCCTTTATTATCAGTATTATATTGTAACTTTATCTGTTTATCTATATCTTGATAAAGTGTAAACAAATTTCTTGCTTCGGTGTCATTATATTGTCCATCGTTACCTTTATTAGTGAGTTCACAGATCTCCTTCATAAGACCTCTAACTCGGTCTTGGCGTTTTAACTCATATTCAAGTTTTTTTTCTTCTTCGTTTTGTTTTTCTTCAATGACCTTTACTTCCCGAGGTCTAAGTAGCCACTTAAGGAGAAGTTGTACGAGATAACAACCCGCAATAATCCCTACAACCCACGTTATATGAGAACATATAGTCTCAATATCACCACTTGTAAATAATAAAATATTCATAATCTATCGTTTTTAGTTTCCAACTGCAAATATAGTAATTTTATCTGAATTTACAAACGATTTACTCATTTTCCTTTCTATAAGTATATTTGATATAATCCGTAAGTAGTTTTTCAACCTGCTTTCTTAGAATTTTGGCATTTTCAAATACAATTTGATCAAGGGCGTATGTATATGAAAATCCATTTTTGAATGAAATGAGTTCTTCTGATGCGTTTTCGGCAGGCTCTTTGAAAAGCACATGCACTTCCTTAGGGAATCTCCCATTTTTCATCTCAAGTACTGCCACGTTCAATTCTTCTACAGTATACTCTCCTATTGTCTTCCAAAAAAGGACAATGCAGACTTCGCTTTCTCGTAATTTCTCCAAATATTCATCTTCTTTACGTGCCGCCCTCATAGAAGAGTCCATATATTCCCATAGTACTGGTTTAAATTTGATATCACGCCTTTCAAGATCTTCATTCATATCTTGAATCAAATCAACTAATTCCATCCGCTCACGTTTTAACTCAGATGAAGAGGCGAAAAATACATTAATATGTTTCATATTACTATTGGGCTTCTTTTATTATTGTTTGAATTTTGTTTGTCATGTTTTTATACTTATCCCCTAATTGACTATAAAGGGATAAAGACTCTTGTAATAGAAGTATAAAGGAGTCTCTATCACACATTTCTTTTTTAAGATATGCCAAATTATATTTTACCATTGCTATTCTTGAAAGGTAGCTATTACTGCCCTCATCATACAATCGAGTATAAAAATAGATTGCCTCATTATAATTCTGTTCAGATTCTTTATATTTTTTTTGTTTCTTCTGTGCAATAGCAAGGCTATTTAATGTATCAGCAACTTTTATTAAATTTACCTTAGGATTATCTTCCATTAACTTGCGTCTTAGATTCAATGATTGCTGGTAATGGACTTCTGCAGTTTCATATTGTTGCTGAACATCTTCTATTTCTGCAATTTTAAATAAAGCTAATGATATAAGCTCTTGCTTTTCCATTAATCTGTCTTTCATCTTTTCAAATGAAACAATAGCTTTCTCATACAATCTAACAGCATCATCATAACGCTTTTGTTTTTCATATAATAAAGCTAGATTATATTGAGCCTCACCTGCAAATATATGCATATTCGGATCTTTGCATGATAATTTGATTCGGATTTTAATTACCTCTATATATTCGTCCTCTGCTTCGCGATATCGTTCCATCCTTTTATGTACAGCCGCCAAATTACTCAGTAGAGTTGCTATCTTAGGCAGTTTGATTTCAGTTTTTTCTTTGACTAATTTACGATAAATGCCTATAGATTCTTTGTAATTATCCTCTAAATCTGTATCTAGATGCAGATCTTCTTGTAATGCAGCAAGTTTACTTAAAGTTTTTATTACATCGGACAAATAGTTAGAGTTAGTTTTAGAGAGTTTACGATAAATTGCCAATGATTTCAAATATGTTTTGATTGCTTCATCTAAACGCTTTTGGTTTTTGAAAAGAATGGCAATATTATATAATGTGTTAGCCACTTCATATTCATATATTTCGGGGGTGTCCTTTGCCAATTTTCTACGAATCCTCAACGCTTCATTATAATTTTTTTCTGCATCAGCATAGTTCTTAAGATCATCTTGCATGACAGCAAGATTGTTAATTGTTGTCGCTAAATCTGGTAAATACTTAGGATTATTCTTTGCTAACTTGCGCCTAATTTTTATAGATTCTTTATAATTCTTTTCTGCTTCAAAATATTGATTTAGAGATTTTTGTACAACCCCTAGATTATATAATATTCTTCCTATCTCAGGAAGATTTTTTCCAAACTTTTCTTTTTCACATTTTCGGTATATTTCTAATGCCTCTACATAACTTAATATTGCTTCTTTACTTCGTTTTGTTTGATATTGTATGTTAGCAAGATACCCCAGTATATATGCAACTTTTGGTAAAAAGACATCTGGAACACTTATAGCTAATTGTTTGCGTATAGTTAATGCTTCAAGATAAAATCTCTCAGCCTTAACATATTGATATTGATGGTATTGACTATAACCCATATTACATAACGTCATCGCTACATCAGCTAAATATACAGAACTATCGGCCGACAAACTCCTTCTTATTAGAAGTGCTTCATTATAATTAATTTCCGCATCAGTATATTTTTTTCGTTTATCTTGCACAACAG
The DNA here is from genome assembly GCA_902793045.1 of uncultured Lachnospiraceae bacterium. Classification (GTDB taxonomy): domain Bacteria; phylum Bacillota; class Clostridia; order Lachnospirales; family Lachnospiraceae; genus Eubacterium_G. Next base: position 3,097 of record CADBBS010000073.1, on the reverse strand, counting down.
CAAGAGCATTAAGGGAGTATGCAACATCTGACATGTAAAGAGTATTGTTTTCTGTTAATTTTCGATATATCTTTAATGAAGTCAGGTATTCTCTTTCTGAATCAGAATAACGTCCTATTTTATCATGAAGTGATGCTAAGTTGTACCAACTATCAGCTATACCTGATTGATCTGAAAGAACTCCTTTTTTTTCACATTCCATATATATATCCAGTGCTTCGTAATAACCTTCTTCTGCCACTTTGTATTGTTCAAGTTTTGTATTTACATGAGATATTCCATTTATGGAAGATGCAATTTCAGACATATATTTATCATAGTTACTAATAGCAAGTCGCCTACGAATATCTAAAGACTCTTCATATTCTTGCTTAGCTTTTACCAGTTCATTCATACGATAATGTAAGTCAGCAAGTTTATACAACAAAGATGCAATTCCTGACATGTTCTCCTCTTCTGACTCTAGTTCTGACCATGCTTTTCGTATATCCAATGCCCTATATAAAACATTTTCAGCTTCTTTATATCGATAATTATCTTTCAATAGATTTGATAAATTACCTAAGGTGTATGATATAGTTAAATCATATTTTAGTGGTGACAAACTTGGATCATATTGCAAAATCTCTAATACTTCACGATAACATTTCTCTGCTTCCTCATATTTATGCATTCCCGCCAAAGGACTAGCTAAATTAGATAAAGCAACTGCAACTGCAACCTTTTTTGTATAATCATATGGGACTCCAATTGCTTGATCTTTACGCTTCTTAAGTATTTCTTGAAACAAAGGAAGACATTCACTAAATTTCTTAAAATGAAGTAATAAAAAGGCATAATCATAAAGTATTTCAATATATTTGTCTTCTTCATCGAGATGTATTTCCCTTGCAATGGAAATTGCTTCTTCATACGCCTCACATGCTATACGAAATCTTTCAGGAATAGAAAAAAGCGTATTGGTCATGACGGTTTTTGTCTTGTCGAGAAATTCATTCATCAATATTTCAAGATTTTTCTCATGCACATTCTTCTGCTCTGATTCACGCTGTCGGTCATGCTTCATCTCTTCCATGTTCAGAATCTGGTCTGCCCCTATGACATCACCCATCTCAAAGAGTTCGCGAGCTTTATGCATTCGCTCTGAGTGTTTCTCGCCAGTTGTCTTGGCAAAGTTGAGTGCAATATCATAGAGATGAGTTTGATATTTTTCAAATTCTTCTGCCTGTTTCTTGCGTTTCGACTTTATCGCCATCAATTCATCCTCTACGTCTTCATTTTCAGGGTCTGCTATGTGACGCTTTCTTACCTCCGTTACCTGAATGTCAATCTCTAATAATTCTTTCTGTAAACGTTGGTATTCTTTATTAAGAGCAGCAAAGGGAACGTTTCCGAGATTAACAAATTCCTTGTTGGCTACCGTAACCTTGCCACCTGTGACTTTAACAAGTTGGTCGTCTTTATTTCGTAAATGGTTCTGATAAGCCTCAAATTGAAGAATGAAATGCAAGTTCATCGTATCCACATTCTCGAATTTGCAGAAGAAGTGTCCATATTTGGTGACGAAATTCGCCTTGAAATCTCTAAGTGTATCTGTCAAATCTTCTGTCGGTTCCTTGAAAAACACATAAAGGTTGCGAGGATTATTACCGTCTTTTAGTTCTTGATAGGCAGTATCTAGCTCTTGCTCAGAGTTACCAGCCAAATCATGCCAATAGAGAGTAAGACACATCTCGCACTCTTTAAGTTTTGTCTTATACTCTTCAATAGAACCGTCTGTTTCTGGATTCCACTTGATACGCTTTAATTCAATACCTCTTGGTTCAAGTACCTCATTCAAATGCTCTATTAGATAGTTGAACTTTAACTTCTCATCATGCATCTCTTCCGATGCCGCAATCATTATCTTGATTGTCTTCATATTCGCATGATTTAATTACTTTATCAATCGATTCCTAATTGAGATACACTTTTCCATCCATTCACCATTTACAGCGTAATAGTAACTGTCGTGTTTGGTATATGGTGACGAAAGAGAATTAGAGAAATCACGAAGGGTTGAGATAATCTGCTCCATCGATTTCAATGGGGCTGTAGAATGGCGATTCAGACTGTCCTCAGTAAACAGAACCTGTGGCGTGATGGTTTGGTCAACTGTTCCCACAGCCTTATTGAAAGCAGCCAACCTGTAGTCCATCTTTACCACGAAGTAGTTAGAAACAATACGACGGTTGTGAAGGTTATGATAGGTGTCGTTTTTGCCAGTAATGCCTAACACTTCCATCGTTATGGGGTAGGGGCGCTTGAATTCTTCTTTGATGTCATTCAGTCGCTTCGCAATTGTCTGAAAGTTGTATAATGGATCAATGCTGTCTTTATCAAAGTAAGGATACTGCGTACATTATCAAAACCATTACCATATTTCGCATTGGTGGTTTTAAACAAATACCGGTCCGTTAGAATGAGAGCGTTAGAAGGAAGAGGCTCCACGCTATCCAGTACCGTGTCCCATCCTCTTCCCAATAGCTCATTTTTGTCTGTAGTATGTTCATCATTGATGTCGATTAATGAAGAGATATTAATATCTACGCCACCTCGACACATCACTCCATACTCAACCTGAATCTTTTTTGCTTCAGCAAGTGGTATATCAAGAATAAAAAGAGAAGACGGATTCTTAAGCACTGACTCTGGCTTGGTAGGAATTTTTTTGATATATTCTGTTCTTGTTGTATCTGCCACAAGACCAAAATCGTCTTTTAACGATTTAATCCATGCTAAATCAGGAGCATCCATAGCCACATATAGGTTCTTGGCCATCTTAAGAATCTTGAACAGGTTCGAGCGAGAATTATTTGTCCGTTGACTCTCTGCCTGAATAATATTCCTCAGGATTGTCTCTGCTATGAATATCTTGAACATCTCTTAGTTTTTAGTTATTTCTTGCAAATATAGTAACTATTATAGAAAACGCCAAATTTTTGTACTACCTTTTTTTAAGAATAGGGATTAATTCATTCAGCATTGTACAGAACTCTTGTTCTGTCAAAATCGTTTTCCTTGGATTAGAGAGTCCTCTTGTATGATAGAGGCGGTT
>CADBBS010000072.1 GCA_902793045.1 uncultured Lachnospiraceae bacterium | reverse complement strand
CTAAGATGGAATAACCGTTTCTATAAATCATTATTTATCAAAAAACTCCTCTAATTTATCTAAGTAGTCTGGTGCTTCATCATACACGCAGTGACTGTAGCCTTCAAACATATAGTGATCGCAGCCTATCTTTTCTGCCATATCAATTTGATCTTTGTAATCAAACATCTTATCACCAGTGGCGCCCATCACCAATGTCTCGCACTTGATCTGATCAAGTCTATCGTACGTATCAAAGCCTTTTAGCGCCTCCGCCAAAATCGCAAACTTATCAAGTTTCTCATCCGACGCTGTAAGAATTGTTCCAGCTAGCATATCTTCGAACTTTTCAAAGAATTCATCCGAGTAGCCTAGTTTCACGAAGTGCTCCTCTAGCGCCTCACGGTTTTTCTCCTTGCCCCATTTTGCCCAGCTATCAACCATCCGAATTGCTTCTTCAGTTGGCTTTGAAATAGTTGATGCTAGAATCGCTTTCTTCACCATCTCTGGGTAATTGATTGCAATCTCTTGGAGTATTGTTCCTCCTTGCGATGCGCCATGCATATAGGCATCCTTTATGCCTATCTCTTTCATAACTTCCACAGTGTCATCTGCTATCTGTCTTGTTGTGTAACCTTCAGGTAAGTTTATTCTTCTATCTATCAAGTAAACTGTGTAGTCGTCTTTGAAGCGGGCGTAATAATTCTCCACCGCTTCAGCATTATCAAGCACGCTGTTTACATTAAGGCCAGGAATGATCACCATATCCTTAGCGCCTGTTCCAAACTTAGCGTACTTCATTTCGATTCCATTTACATTTACTAAATTTATTTCCATAAAAAACCTCCGGTTGCTATTATATAACATATCTTAATAAACCGCGAGTATTCTTATTGATTGCAAGCAATCAATAAGCACGCGTGCATTTTTAAAATGCACGCATGCAAACAATAAAAAGAATCCCCCATCAAGAATAAATTCTTGTGGGGGATTCTTTTTATCGTTTGAGCTCGCGCTCTAAAAATTTGCTTTCGCGATTATTCAATGATTTCAGTAACCTTACCTGAACCTACTGTTCTACCACCTTCACGGATAGCGAATCCAAGACCCTGCTCCATAGCGATTGGCTGGATAAGTTCAACAGTGATTTCTACGTTGTCACCAGGCATACACATTTCTGTGCCGTCTGGAAGGTTACATACACCAGTAACGTCAGTTGTTCTGAAGTAGAACTGAGGTCTGTAGTTGTTGAAGAAAGGAGTATGACGTCCACCTTCATCCTTTGTTAATACATAAACCTGTCCTTTGAACTTCTTGTGACATGTAACTGAACCTGGTTTAGCAAGTACCTGTCCTCTTTCGATTTCGTCTCTGTCGATACCTCTAAGAAGAGCACCAATGTTATCACCAGCTTCTGCGCTGTCTAGAAGTTTTCTGAACATCTCGATACCAGTTACAACTGTCTTCTGAACGTCGTCTTTGATACCTACGATTTCAACTTCGTCGTTGATGTTTAGAGTACCTCTTTCTACTCTACCTGTAGCAACAGTACCACGACCTGTGATTGTGAATACGTCCTCTACTGGCATTAAGAAAGGCTTATCTGTATCTCTCTGTGGATCTGGGAAGTACTCATCAACTGTATCCATAAGTTCCATGATCTTATCGCCCCATTCTCCTGATGGATCTTCTAGAGCTTTAAGAGCTGAACCCTTGATGATTGGTGAATCTTCAAATCCATACTCTTCAAGAACTTCTGTTAAGTCCATTTCTACTAATTCGATAAGTTCGTCATCATCTACCATATCGCACTTATTCAAGAATACTACGATCTTTGGTACACCTACCTGACGAGATAGTAGGATGTGCTCTTTTGTCTGAGCCATAACACCGTCAGTAGCAGCTACTACAAGAATAGCACCGTCCATCTGAGCAGCACCAGTGATCATGTTCTTTACATAATCGGCGTGACCTGGACAGTCAACGTGAGCATAGTGTCTCTTCTCTGTCTCATACTCTACGTGAGCAGTTGAGATAGTGATTCCACGCTCTCTCTCTTCTGGAGCCTTATCGATGTTCTCAAAATCTGTAGCCTGGTTACCTGATACTCTCTCTGAAAGTACTTTAGTAATTGCAGCTGTTAATGTTGTTTTACCGTGGTCAACGTGACCAATTGTACCGATATTACAATGCGGTTTGGTTCTCTCAAATTTTTCTTTAGCCATTTTAATTTCCTCCTGATTAACTAAAAAATATTTTGTATCTTTTATCTCGAAAACTAAATACCATTATATTCAATAATAGAAACATTTTCAAGTATATTTTTCGTTATTTTTTAAGGCAAAACCTTTAGCAAATAACGGCTATTTATGGGCTTTGACGCCCTTGTTTTAAACTAATTATTTGGATGTATCTGACACAACCTTCTCTTGGATAGACTTAGGTGCCTGCTCATATTTCTCGAAGAACATTGAGTAGTTACCACGTCCCTGTGTACGAGAACGAAGGTCTGTTGAGTATCCAAACATTTCAGCTAGTGGTACGAAACCTCTAACGATCTTACCACCACCTAGGTCATCCATGCTCTCGATACGACCACGACGACCATTGATGTCTCCGATAACGTCGCCCATGTATTCTTCAGGCATCGTTACTTCGACTCTCATGATAGGCTCTAGAAGCACTGCTCCACCTTTCTGCATAGCATCCTTGAACGCCATAGAACCAGCGATGTGGAATGCCATTTCTGATGAATCGACTTCGTGGTATGAACCATCATAAACTGTAGCCTTAACACCAAGTACTGGGAATCCAGCGATAATACCAGTCTGTGCAGCTTCTTCGATACCTTCACCTACAGCAGGGATATATTCCTTAGGAATGTTACCACCTACTACAGTAGATTCAAATGAGAATGTTTCTTCTCCGTTTGGATCCATAGGCTCGAATTTAACTTTACAGTGACCGTACTGTCCACGACCACCAGACTGCTTAGCGTATTTGCTGTCAACGTCCACTGCCTTAGTGAATGTCTCTTTATATGCAACCTGAGGTGCACCAACGTTAGCTTCTACCTTAAACTCACGAAGAAGTCTATCTACGATAATCTCTAAGTGAAGCTCACCCATACCAGCGATGATAGTCTGTCCTGTTTCCTCATTAGTATGAGCTCTAAATGTTGGATCCTCTTCAGCAAGTTTTGCTAAAGCTTCACCCATTTTGCCTTGGCCTGCTTTTGTCTTTGGCTCAATAGCGAGCTCGATAACAGGCTCTGGGAATTCCATTGATTCAAGGATAACTGGAGCCTGCTCATCACAGATAGTATCACCTGTAGCTGTTAGTTTGAAACCAACTGCTGCTGCGATATCACCAGAATATACCTTGTCTAACTCTTCACGACTGTTAGCGTGCATCTGAAGGATACGACCAACTCTCTCCTTCTTCTCTTTAGTAGCGTTAAGTACGTAAGAACCTGAGTTCATAGTACCTGAGTAAACTCTAAAGAATGCTAGCTTACCAACGAATGGGTCAGCCATGATCTTAAATGCTAACGCACTGAAAGGCTCATCGTCTGATGCATGTCTTTCAACTTCGTTACCTTCCATGTCAACACCCTTGATAGCTTCGATATCTGTTGGTGCTGGCATAAATTCTACGATTGAGTCTAAAAGTTTTTGAACACCTTTGTTCTTGTAAGCAGAACCACAACATACTGGTACAGCTGTACAATCACAAGTAGCTTTTCTAAGAACTTTCTTCAACTCTTCTTCTGAAGGCTCTTCACCTTCTAGATAAGCCATCATAAGGTCGTCATCTAACTCACAAATCTTTTCAAGTAGCTCATCTCTGTACTGATCAGCTTGATCTTTCATGTCGGCAGGGATATCTTCTATAGAAATATCTTCACCCTTGTCGTCATTGTAGATGTAAGCTTTCATCTCAAATAGGTCAATAATACCTTTGAAATCATCTTCTTTTCCAATAGGAAGCTGTGTAACTATAGCATTCTTGCCAAGTCTCTCCCTAATTTGTTCAACTGCGTTAAAGAAGTCTGCACCTAAGATGTCCATCTTATTGATGAACGCCATACGTGGTACGTTGTATGTATCAGCCTGTCTCCAAACGTTTTCAGACTGAGGCTCAACACCACCCTTAGCACAGAACACACCAACAGCACCATCAAGTACACGAAGTGAACGCTCAACCTCTACGGTAAAGTCCACGTGACCTGGAGTATCGATAATGTTGATACGATGTTCTAACTCACCAGGTGCTGGCTTGTTATCCTTCTGCTTTGTCCAATGACATGTAGTAGCAGCTGATGTAATTGTGATACCACGCTCCTGCTCTTGTTCCATCCAGTCCATAGTAGCAGTACCTTCATGAGTATCACCGATTTTATAGTTAACACCAGTATAGTAAAGAATACGCTCTGTAAGTGTAGTCTTACCGGCATCAATATGAGCCATAATACCGATGTTTCTAGTTCTCTCTAGTGGATATTCTCTTCCAGCCAAAGCTCTTTCCTCCTTATACGAAATTTAATTTGATAATTTGTCTTCGCCGAAGACAAAACATTTTCTTTATTATTCTAACGTGATTAGAATCTGTAGTGAGCGAAAGCTTTATTAGCTTCAGCCATCTTATGCATATCCTCACGTTTCTTCACTGAAGCACCTGTCTCGTTAGCAGCGTCAAGAATTTCATTTGCAAGTCTTTCTTCCATTGTCTTTTCGCTACGTGCACGAGAATACTCTGTGATCCAACGAAGTCCAAGTGCCTGTCTTCTAGCAGGTCTTACCTCGATAGGTACCTGATATGTGGCACCACCAATTCTTCTAGCTTTAACTTCTAATGCTGGCATTACATTGTTCATAGCTTCTTCAAATACTTCTAAAGCATTTTTGCCAGTTTCCTGAGCAACTCTATCGAATGCTCCGTAAACAATCTTCTGCGCAACACCCTTTTTACCATCTAGCATAATGTTATTAATAAGCTTAGTAACGATTATGCTGTTGTACATAGGGTCAGCTAAAACCTCTCTTTTTTGAGTATGTCCTTTACGTGGCATAATACTTCCCTCCTTAATCATTTTTTTAGAATCTCTTCTTTATAATAGAAGAAACTCAGTTGCATGTTTCCATGCGATTAGATCTACGGTACTCACTTAGTTGTGTTTTGCCGGTATTAGACAACTCATATATGTGCGGGAACTCCGCTTCATAATTCTAATAACCGAAACAAATCATTCAACCTGTGATGTAGTCTACCTAAAATTATTTAGGTCTCTTAGCACCATACTTTGAACGTGCTTGACGTCTGTTTGCTACGCCGGCCGTATCAAGTGTTCCTCTAATGATGTGGTATCTTGTACCAGGTAAGTCTTTTACCCTTCCACCACGAATCATAACAACACTATGCTCCTGAAGGTTGTGACCTTCACCAGGGATATAGCTTGTTACCTCAATACCATTAGATAGACGAACTCTGGCAATCTTTCTAAGAGCTGAATTAGGCTTCTTAGGTGTAGCTGTCTTAACTGCTGTACAAACACCACGCTTCTGTGGAGAAGCTGTATCTGTCATTCTCTTATTTAAAGAGTTATAAGTCTTTAAAAGAGCTGGAGCAGTTGACTTCTTTGTAGATGTCTTACGTCCTTTTCTTACCAATTGGTTAAATGTTGGCATCCGTTTTACCTCCTTATTAGAACTATGTTTATACTTAATTTAGGGCGCACTTACCCCTATAAACACGCCATATTATTATAGTTAAAGGGGTTTGGGTTGTCAAGCAGAAAAAATGTTGTTTTTCCAGTGTTTATCACACTTCTAGAGATTTCCGCTGCAAAGGCCCACTTTATAACCAGATATCTCAATATATGCGTCATTTTCCTTGTTATATCGTAATTGTTGCTATACATTTAGTAAAATAGTGCATTCAATACAATACATACTGTTCAAATATAAGATATGTTGTTACACACAAGGGAATATGGAGGCACCAAACATGAATAAGACAGAATTTGCGAAAAGACTAAGCGAAATCATGGAAGAAAACAACAGGACAGCTAGGGACGTCAGTTTAAACATTGGACAGAACTCAGGATACATAAACAGTATTCTAAATGAGAAGGCATACCCTTCTATGGATGTATTCTTTAAGATCTGCGAAGAACTAAGCATCACTCCTGTGGATTTCTTTGATACTAAGACACGATACCCAGAGATGATGAATAGGATTATTCCTTATTTGCAAAAGTTAGATCACCAACAGCTAGATACCATCACTAAAGTAACTATAGCTATTGTTGAAAACAACAAATAGTATTGCAAAAACATTACTATTGTGCTATTTTATAACTAGGAAAGGTGCTGCCAGTACGGCTAGCCCTTGATGTTTTAACTAAAAAGTAATCGCCAGGCTACTGGCGATTATTTTTTTACGTCCCGTACAATCAGAAGAAAGGTTAATATCAGCATTAAAATTTCAAAATCTGACATAGGTACCACCTCCTTTCTGTAAATAAATATTTACGAAAGAAGGACTAACCGCCACCGTTCGTGCAGCACCTCAAGACTAATTATATACTTGCTTTTCCACAATGCAATAAAAATACCGAATGTCACATAAATACCTAATTTTATTAGGTAAATACGTGATATTTAAAAAAATCAGCACGTAAGTGCTGATTTTTTTATACATTTAAGTTCTGTAAAAACTCTACTATTCGCATCTTAGATTTCTTAATCTTAAGTATCATATACACTGTAATAAAAACTGCAATTGCAAATGCTACTAAAGCAATAATTGTATTCTTCTGCTGATTTTGAACTACTGAGTAAACCAGTCTAGCAATTATTAGTGCATACAGTATAGCTGCTATTATATAAAGGTATATTCCGTAACTTACTTTACCTACTAAAGAAGTTTTTCCATCCTTCTCTTCAACAGTTCCTTTAAATCCAATAGGGTAATACTTTTTACCCTTCTCGTGATCTAGGTTAAAT
>CADBBS010000071.1 GCA_902793045.1 uncultured Lachnospiraceae bacterium | reverse complement strand
AAGAAGATTTCTAAGAAGAAGGGCAAGAAATATTTGAAGGCAAAAGGTGCAAAAAGTATTGTATTTACTGCCAAATAGTCCTCAATATATGGTATAATTTTATCTAAATTGATGTACTTGAAAGGATAAGTTATGAAGAGAGTTTTACTTAAACTTAGCGGAGAAGCATTGGCCGGTGAAAAGGGCCAGGGCTTTGACGAAGACACTTGTGTAGCTGTGGCTAAACAGGTAAAGAAAATCGTAGACAAAGGAGTGCAGGTTGCTATCGTAATAGGCGGCGGAAACTTCTGGAGAGGTCGTACATCTAACAAGATCGACAGACCTAAAGCAGACGGAATCGGAATGCTTGCTACTATTATGAACTGCATGTATGTGTCAGAGATTTTTAGAACTGAAGGAATGGGCACAGAAGTTTACACACCATTTGCTTGTGGTACTTGGACAAAGTTATTTGAGAAGTACGCAGCAGTGGAGGATTTGGAAGAGGGAAAGGTTGTGTTCTTTGCCGGAGGCACAGGACATCCATACTTCTCAACAGATATGACAATGGTGCTTAGAGCTATCGAGATTGAGGCTGATTGCATTTTAGGTGCAAAGGCTGTGGACGGAGTTTATGACTCAGATCCAAATGTTAATCCAGATGCTAAGAAGTACGATGAACTTCCAATTTCTAAAGTGGTTGATGACAGACTTGGAGTTATTGATTTAGCAGCATCAGTACTTGCTCTTGAAAATAAGATGCCAATGATTCTCTTTGGATTAAATGAGGAGAACTCAATCGAGAGAGTGGTAGCTGGTGAAGACTTAGGTACAAAAATTACAGTTTAAATAAATATTGGAGGAAGAAATTATGCAAGAGATACTTGATAAACATGTTGAAAAAATGGAGAAGTCACTTGATAACTTGAAAGGTGAACTTACACAGATAAGAGCGGGTCGTGCTAACCCACATATCTTGGACGGAATCAAGGTGGATTACTATGGCACACCTACACCTCTAGCACAGGTTGGTAATGTTTCAATTCCTGAGCCTAGAGTTATTGCTATTCAGCCTTGGGACGGTTCAATGCTAAAAGAGATTGAGCACGCTATCAATGAAGCTGAGATTGGTATCAATCCAACAAACGACGGTAAAGTTATCAGACTTGTTTTCCCAGAGCTTACTGAGGACCGCAGAAAAGACTTGGTTAAAGATATCAAGAAGCTTGGCGAGAATGCTAAGGTTGCTATCAGAAATATCAGACGTGACGGAATGGATCACATCAAGAAAAAAGGTAAGGAAGATGGCGCTCCAGAAGATCAAGTAGCAGATTTTGAAGATTCATTACAGGAAGCTACTGACAAATATGTTAAGAAAGTGGACGAGACTGTTAAGGCTAAATCAGACGAAGTAATGACAGTTTAATCACAAGTTTCAGAAATTAAGAGGAACTTAGAGTTCCTCTATTTCTGCGTAATGAGATAAATTTTTGAAAGGAATATGTTTGCCTTCGGCAAACAATAAGACTATGGCTAAAAAATTTGATTTAAGTGGTCTAAGGATTCCAGAGCATGTGGCTATCATTTTAGATGGTAACGGCAGATGGGCAAAGAAACATCACGTTCCAAAGAATGTTGGACACTCTAAGGGTTCTGACAATGTGGAAAAGATAGTGGAAGCAGCCCACGATATGGGAATTAAGTATATTACTGTATATGCTTTTTCAACAGAGAACTGGAATCGTTCTGAAAAAGAAGTAAGTGCATTAATGAAGCTACTTCGTGACTACTTAAAGCAGTGTCTTAAAAAATCAAAAGATAACAATATGCGATGCCTTATTATCGGTGATAAGACTGGACTAGACCAGGATATCAGAGATAGCATTGACGAACTGGAAGAGTTTTCTAAGGACTTTGACGGTATCACATTTATTATCGCTCTAAACTACGGAAGTAGGGATGAGATTAGACGTGCAGTTCAAACTATTGCAAAAGATTGTGCGGATGGAAAAATAGAGGCTTCTGATATTAGCGAAGATACTATCAGCAGTTACCTTGATACAAAGGGCATTCCGGACCCAGATCTTTTGATTAGAACTAGCGGAGAGATTAGACTTTCAAACTTCCTTATGTGGCAGGCGGCTTACACAGAGTATTATTTTACAGATGTGTTATGGCCGGACTTTAAACCAAAGCATTTGTTTAAGGCTATTGAGGAATACAACAACCGCGATAGAAGATATGGCGGAAGAAATGAAGATGACGAGTAGTTATTAGTGACGTGAGGGAAATATAAAGCAGAGAGGTTATTATGGGAGTATCAAATTTTGCAAATAAATCATTTGTATCAAGAACGCTTAGTGGAATAGTGATGGTTGCACTATTGGTAGTAGGCTTGACAGTAGGTGGTGAGTACTGGGGAGGAAGATGGTTATTCTTCGCAAACATGATCATTTCACTTATTGCAGTGTACGAGCTATATAAGTCGTTCGATATGCAAAAAACATTGATGGGATTCACAGGTTATGTGGCTCTGATTGCTTACTATGTGCTTATTTACTTTGATCAGTACAGTGTGCGTATTTTAGGAAACACAATCCACGGCAAAAGATTTATGATGATCTTTATGGTTATGTTTTTAATCATTTTATTTGCCGAGTACGTTTTCTTATATCCACAGTACAACGCAAAGCAAGTGGCAGTAGTGTTTATGTGCATGGTTTATGCAGGAGTTATGCTTTCATACCTTTACATCACAAGAATGGAGTATAACGGTTTGTATACTGTTTGGCTAATCTTCATTGCAAGCTGGGGCTGCGATACTTGCGCATACCTAGCAGGCGTGGCATTTGGTAAACACAAAATGGCTCCAGTGCTTAGCCCTAAGAAATCAGTGGAAGGTGCTATAGGAGGTATCTTAGGTGCAGCTTTGATAGGCGGCATTTACGCATACATCTTCCAGGACAAAATCGACAAGATTCCAAATCCAGTTTTAGTGTTCGCTGTTATTTGTGCAGTGGCAGGACTAGTTTCAATGACTGGTGACTTGGTAGCTTCAGCTATCAAGCGTAACAACAACATCAAAGACTACGGAAAAATTATTCCAGGTCACGGCGGAATTATGGATAGATTTGACAGTGTAATTTATGTGGCACCAGTTATCTGGTTGCTCGTTTATATAATGACAGGAATGAGTGTAGATTAAGGACGTATTATGAAAAATATTTCGGTACTTGGCTCAACAGGTTCTATCGGAACCCAGACTCTTGAGATAGTCAGAGCCAACAATGATTTAAAAGTGGTAGCTTTGGCTGCCGGTTCAAATATCGAAAAACTGGAGGAGCAAATTCGTGAATTTGCCCCTTTGTTAGTGTGTGTATTTAACGAGGCTGCGGCAAAGGAGTTGGCTGATAAGGTTTCTGATTTAGACGTCAAAGTAGTTTCAGGAATGGAAGGCTTGATAGAAGCAGCCACTATAGATGAAGCCGAAATAGTAGTGACAGCATTTGTCGGAATGATTGGTATTAAACCTACACTTGAAGCTATAAAGGCTAAAAAAGATATTGCTCTAGCAAACAAAGAAACTTTGGTTACTGCTGGGCATTTGGTGATGCCTTTGGCGAAGGAGAATAATGTGAAGATTCTTCCTGTAGATTCTGAGCATAGTGCGATATTCCAGAGTCTACAAGGAAATGAAATGAATAAAATTGATAAGATTCTTTTAACTGCATCGGTGGAAGATGCGCTCAAACACCCAAATTGGGCAATGGGTCAAAAAATAACCATTGACTCTAGTACAATGGTTAACAAAGGATTAGAAGTGATAGAAGCTAAGTGGCTATTTAATGTAGGGCTTGATGATATTCAGGTTGTTGTTCAGCCACAGAGTCTAATTCATTCGATGGTTCAGTACGAAGACGGCGGCATTATCGCGCAGCTTGGTACACCTGATATGAAACTTCCAATCCAGTACGCTCTATATTACCCAGAGAGAAAATACCTTGCTGGCGATAGAGTGGACTTCGAGCAGATTAGTGAAATCAGCTTCGAGAAACCGGACCTTGATAATTTCAAAGGATTAAGATTGGCTTACTCTGCAGCTAAGAGAAGTGATGAGAAAGCAAAAGAAGATCCGTTCTTTGGCGATTCCATGCCTACTGTCTTTAACGCGGCAAACGAAAAGGCAGTTGCTATGTTTTTGAATCGCGAGATTGGATATTTAGATATAGCAGATACTATCGAGTACTGCATGGACAGACACGAAGTGATACTAGAAGTTGAGAAGTGGGTGTACGAGATGATAGAGGAGAAGTATAAGTAATGCAGACATTTATTGGCATAATTATTGCAATTTTAATATTCGGTTTGCTCGTTTTGATTCACGAGTTCGGACACTTTATTTTTGCGAAAAAATTTGGTGTTACTGTGAACGAGTTTTCAATCGGAATGGGCCCAAGAATCTTTAGCCGTGTGGCAAAGAGTGGAACTAGATATTCTATCAAGGCGCTACCTATCGGTGGTTCTTGCGCAATGCTAGGAGAAGACGAAGACAACATGGAAGAAGGTTCGTTTAACTCTAAACCTAGATGGCAAAGATTTTTAATTGTATTTGCAGGACCGCTATTTAACTTTTTGCTAGCGTTTGTTTTATCTTTGATTGTGATTGGATTTGCTGGAACAGATTCATCTACAGTTACATATGTAGAAGGCGAAAAACCAAAAGTAGTTACACAGTCAAAGGGCAAAGACAAATCAGTGGAAGAGAAGATGAAACAGCAGGCTGTTGCAAATGCTGTTCCACAAACACAGTCAAATGCTTATAAAGCAGGCTTGAGAAGCGGTGATAAAATCACAAAGTTTAACGGTGCTTGGATTTCTATTGGTAGAGAGTTGTACGTAGAAGAATATACTGACCCAATAGGCAAAGATCCAATTACTTTGACGTACGAGCGTGATGGTAAGAAAAAAACTATCACATACAAACCAGACAAAGAAAATAAATACTTACTTGGAATAAGCTATAGTACAGGTTCAAATGCCCCTGTTATTTCGCAGGTGACAAAGGGCTCTGCTATGGCAAAAGCGGGAGTGGTAGCAAACGATCAGATACTTAAAATTGATGGTACAAAGATTAGTTCTGGCGAGGAACTATCTAAATATTTGGAAGAGCATCCACTAGATGGAAGCGAGATCAAACTTGATTTAAAGAGAAACAATACACTGTTTGATGTGAAAGTTAAACCTATCAAGCAAAACGCTTACTCTACAGGTTTTGCATATAACTTGGTTAGAGAGAGACAGGGATTCTAACTTGGTTAGAGAGAGACAGGGATTCTTTGGAACAATCAAATACAGTTTGGTTGAGATGAGATACGAAGTGTTTACTGTTCTTAAGAGTTTGAAGATGCTAGTTACTGGTGGAGTTTCAGCAAACGAAGTTTCGGGTCCTGTCGGAATCGTAAGTGTGATAGGTGATACTTATAAAGAAAACAGTCAGCATGGTTTTGGAATCACATTGCTTGCGCTTCTAAACCTAGCAATCATGCTAAGTGCAAACTTGGGTGTAATGAACCTACTTCCAATTCCAGCGCTAGATGGTGGAAGATTATTAATCTACATTATTGAGGCAATCACTAGAAAACAAATTCCGAAAGATAAAGAAGGAATGATACACTTTATCGGATTTATCATACTTATGGCACTAATGGTATTCTTAGTATTTAACGATATAAGAAAGTTGATATTTTAATTATGTTTAGAGATCAGACTAAAGAAGTGAAAATCGGAAACAAAGTAATAGGTTCAGGAAATCCTATTATGATTCAGTCTATGACAAACACAAAGACTGAGGATGTGGAAGCCACTGTAGCTCAAATAAAAGAGCTAGAGGCTGCCGGCTGCGACATTATTCGCTGCGCTGTACCAACCATGGAAGCGGCAGAGGCTCTTTCTAAAATTAAAGAGCAGATAAACATTCCGCTAGTTGCTGATATTCACTTTGACTATAAACTAGCAATTGCCGCTATGGAAAACGGCGCCGACAAAATCCGCATAAACCCTGGAAACATTGGCTCTATCGAAAATGTAAAAGCAGTGGTAGATGTGGCAAAGGAAAGAAATATTCCAATTCGTGTTGGTGTGAACTCAGGTTCACTAGAAAAGCCTATCCTAGAAAAGTACGGCAAAGTAACTGCCGAGGGTATAGTTGAAAGCGCCTTAGATAAAGTAAAGATAATTGAGGACTTAGGATATGATAACCTAGTCATTAGTATAAAATCATCAGATGTAATGATGTGCGTGAAAGCTCACGAGCTGATTGCTGAAAAGACGAATCATCCGCTTCACGTTGGAATTACAGAGTCTGGCACTATTACATCAGGTAACATCAAATCATCTATCGGACTTGGACTTATTCTAAACCAAGGTATTGGAGATACTATCCGTGTGTCTTTGACGGGCGAACCTCTTGAGGAGATAAAGAGTGCGAAACTTATTCTAAAGACTCTAGGTCTTCGTAGCGGAGGCATCAGTGTGGTATCTTGCCCAACTTGTGGAAGAACGCAGATTGATTTGATTGGCCTAGCGAACAAAGTGGAAAATATGGTCACAAAATATGACGATCTTAATATAAAAGTGGCAGTGATGGGTTGCGTAGTGAACGGCCCTGGTGAAGCCAGAGAAGCCGACATAGGAATAGCCGGCGGCAAAGGAGAAGGCCTACTTATAAAGAAGGGCGAAATTATCAAAAAGGTTCCGGAGGAGGAACTTGTAAACATATTAGAGGAAGAATTGAAAACTTGGGGAAAGTAAATTGAAAAAGTTTTTTGATGTATTTCAAAATTTAAAATTAAAAGATGATATAAAAGCTCTCTTTGAAGATGTGACTGTAATCAAGATTACAACAAACAGAGATCACACAAAGATGAGAGTGTATATCGAAAGTAGCAGACTTATAGAAAAGTCTGCTATTTATGATGTGAAAAAAGCAATCGAGAAAAGTCTCATGACTGGCAAGCATATGGAAGTGCAAATCATAGAAAAATACAACCTATCAAGCCAGTACACAAGAGAGTATTTGCTAGAGGAATACAAAGAAAGTTTGTCTCTAGAGTTTAACGAAATCAGTCATTCGTTTGGTGTGACTTTCAAAAAAGCTCCAATGCATTTTAATGATAATGTCTTAGAGATTAGTTTTATCAAAAACATCGTGTCTGAGTCTCAAGTAAGCGAGATGAAAGAAAGGCTAATGTCAATCTTTGCCGAGCGCTTCGGAATGCCTATAGAGGTGGAAGTGTTCTTGAAAGAATCTGAAGGAAAGCGATTTGAAGAGCACAACAAAAAGAAGATTGAGAACGAAGTTCAGGCTATTATGAAGAAGAGTCAGAAGGAGCCTGAGAAGAAAGAGACCGAGACCGACGAAGATGGAAATGAAATTGTTGTAAAGAAAGTGACTAAAGCTTCAGCCGAAGATAAAGATGGAGTAGTCTACGGCAAAGATTTTGACTTGGACGATGAAAACAACAAGAGAATTATTAGCGAACTTAAAGATGTGTACGAAGGCACTGGTCGTGTTATTTGTAAAGGACAAATCTTTGGCATCGATTCAAATGAAACTAGAACAGGTAAGTTCATCGTGAAGATGGACATTACAGATTTTACTGACAGTATCACTGTTAAAATATTCCTACCTAACGAGGCCGTGAAGGATGACTTCCTATCTATTGTTAAGAAGGGAACTTTCATTCAGGTTTTAGGTAGTGCTTTGTACGATGACTTTGACGGAGAAGTTGAGATTACTCGCGTGGGCGGAATTAAGGTTATTCCTGGTTTTGCTAAATCTGTGCGAGAGGATAACGCGGTAGAAAAGAGAGTGGAACTTCACTGCCATACAAAGATGAGTGATATGGATGCGGTTACTGATCCTGGCGATTTGGTTCAACGTGCGTACGACTGGGGACATAAGGCTATAGCTATTACTGATCACGGCGTGGTTCTAGGTTTCCCAGATGCACATCATCAGTTTGAGAGTATAAAAGCAAAATGCAAGAAGAATAATGAAGAGTGCGACTTTAAAGTAATTTACGGCGTGGAAGCATACCTGGTGGATGACATCAAGGGTATGATTGTAAATTCTAAAGGTCAGACATTTGATTCGGAGTTTGTGGTCTTTGACTTGGAGACTACTGGTTTTAGTGCTGCGCAGGATAAGATTATAGAGATTGGTGCTGTAAAGATTAAGGATGGAGAAGTGGTTGATAGATTCTCTACTTTTGTAAATCCAGAAAGACCAATTCCGTTTAGAATAGAGGACTTGACTGGCATTAACGATGTGATGGTTAAGGACTCGCCAAAGATAGAAGAAGTATTGCCTAAGTTTATGGAGTTTTGCAAAGACTCAATTATGGTTGCGCACAATGCGGACTTTGATATGAGTTTTATCGAGGCAAACTGCAGACGTATGGATATTCCATGTGAGTTTACTGTGATAGATACAGTGGGACTTTCTAGATTCCTTGTGACTGGTCTTGCTAGGTATAAGCTTGATACTGTGGCAAAGGCTTTGGGTGTTCCGCTTGGAAATCACCACAGAGCTGTGGATGATGCAGAGTGTACTGCACGCATTTTCCAAAAGCTAATTAGCAGAATGAAAGAGCAGGGTATTACAAATCTAGATGAGGCAAATGAAAAAGGTATAGAGTCAGATGAGTTTAAGAGTAAACTTCCATCAAACCATGCCATCATTTTGGTTAAGAACTTGGTTGGTTTGAAAAACCTCTATAAACTTATCTCTATTTCACATATCGAGACTTTCGCAAACAAACGTCCTCGAATTATGAAGAGCGACTATTTGAAATTGAATGAAGGTTTGATTATCGGTAGTGCGTGTGAGGCTGGTGAACTTTATCAGGCTATTCTTCATGATAAGCCAGCTCAAGAGATTGCTAGAATAGCGGACTTTTACGACTACTTTGAAATTCAACCAATCGGAAACAACGAGTTTATGGTGAGAACTGGAAACTCAGAGATAGATGATAAAAAGAAATTCTTAGTTGATTCTAGAAAAGATCTAGAAGAGATAAATAAAAAGATTTACAAGCTTGGACAAAAAGTGGGCAAGATGACAGTGGCTACTTGTGATGTTCATTTTATGGATCCAGAAGACGAACTATACAGAAGAATTATTCAGTATGGTAATGGATATTCAGATGCGGATGATCAGCCACCAATTTATCTTAGAACTACTGAGGAAATGCTCGATGAGCTTGAGTATTTAGGTTCAGAAGTGGCAGAGGAAGTAGTAATCACAAACACAAATAAGATTGCGGATATGATTGAAACTATTTCACCTATCCACCCAGACAAATGTCCACCTGTACTTGAGAATTCAGAAGAGAACTTGCGTAACATGTGCTACGAGAAAGCGCATGAAATGTATGGCGATAAACTTCCAAAGATAGTGGAGGAAAGACTAGAAACTGAGCTTAACTCTATTATCGGTAACGGTTATGCCGTAATGTATATAATGGCGCAGAAACTGGTTACTAAGTCAAATGAGGATGGCTATCTAGTAGGATCCAGGGGTTCAGTAGGTTCATCCTTTGCGGCTACTATGTCTAGCATCACAGAGTGTAACCCTTTGGCTCCTCATTATTACTGTGAGCATTGTCGCACATCAGTATTTGAAAATGAATACTCAGCTTCAGGCGATGTGGACGAAGAAAAGATAGAAGAACTACAAGGTCATATTGTTGAAATCCGCCGCAATGGTGGTGTGGGATTTGACTTGCCAGACGGCATTTGCCCACACTGTGGCGAGAAGATGAAGAAGGACGGTCTTGAGATTCCATTTGAGACATTCCTTGGCTTTGGCGGAAACAAAGAGCCAGATATCGACCTTAACTTCTCTGGTGATTACCAGGCCAGAGCTCACGCATACACAGAGGAAATGTTCGGCAAAGGAAACACATTTAGAGCCGGAACTATTTCTGGTGTAGCTGAAAAGACTGCTTTTGGTTACGTTAAACATTACTATGAAGAGCACAACGAGCAGAAGAGAAAAGCAGAGATAGAGCGAATCAAAAATAGAATAACTGGTGTACGTAAGACTACTGGACAGCATCCAGGCGGTATTGTTATCGTTCCTCGCGACAAAGAGATTTACGATTTCACACCTATCCAAAAACCTGCTAACGATATGAACACAGATACTATCACAACACACTTCGAATACCATGCTATTGATAGTAACTTGCTAAAACTTGATGAGCTAGGACACGACGATCCAACTATGATTCGTCGTTTGGAAAAATACACTGATACAGACGTACGTAAAGACGTACCTTTTGACGATCCAAAGGTTATGTCACTATTTGAGAGTCCAAAGGTGCTTGGCATCACATCAAATGATATTGATGGATGTCCAACAGGTAGTTTGGGACTTCCAGAGTTAGGTACTGACTTTGTTATCCAGATGATAGTAGATACAAAGCCAACCAAGTTTGCCGATTTGGTACGTTTGGCAGGATTGTCTCATGGTACAAATGTGTGGCTTGGAAACGCGCAGCTTCTAATTAAAGATGGAAGATGTACTATTTCATCAGCTATCTGTACGCGTGATGATATTATGGTTTATTTGATGGACAAGGGTATTGATCCGCTCCTAAGTTTTGAAATAATGGAGCATGTCCGTAAAGGAAAAGGCCTACTAAACTACTACGACAAAGAAGGAAACGAGATAGACGAAGAACAAATAATGCGAGACAACAATGTTCCTGATTGGTATATCTGGTCATGTAAGAAGATTTCGTACATGTTCCCTAAGGCGCACGCTGCCGCATACATTATGATGGCGCTTCGTGTGGCTTGGTACAAAGTTTACCATCCACTTGCATACTATGCAGCATTCTTTGGCATCCGTGCAAAGCAGTTCAACTATGAAACAATGTGTATGGGTCCACAGAAGTTAGAGATGGAATACAACGAAGTAAAAAATAGAATTAACAACCACACATCTCTTCCAAAGGACGATGCTACATACTCAGATATGAGAGTAGTACAAGAAATGTATGCTAGAGGTTTCGAGTTTATGCCTTTAGATATCTATAAAGCAAAAGCTCACGACTTCCAGATCTTTGACGGAAAGATAATGCCATCGCTTGATAGTATCGAGGGCATGGGAGATAAAGCCGCTGAGCAGCTAGAAGAAGTAATCAGCCAGATGGATGGTCCATTCGAATCCAAGAAAGAGATGATTGAAAAGTGCGGCATAAACAAAACCGTAATGGAAACCATGACTAAACTAGGCTTACTTGATGGTATGAAAGAAGATAGCCAGTTATCAATTTTTGATTTATAAAAAATAGCGGTGTATAAACACCGCTATTTTTGTAAAATCATATAAATAAAATGTTGCAAAAGAAAAACAAAAAGAGTATAATTGCAGAGCGGGAGTTATCCTGTACGCTATGCGGTTAGCCCTGACCTAGATAATGTAATGATTATTGAAGGGAGGGGGTGATAATATGAGTGTTTTTGAGTGTATGACTATTTTTCTACAACTCCTCATGATTGTTGTCATTGTCTTTCTAGACGCAAAAAAATAACCGCGCCCCGCGCGGTTATTTCTTTTAACTGCAAGGGCTAACCGTATAGGGATAGCTCCTGTATCTTTAATATATATTATTTTTATTAGAAAATCAAGATATATGATAGAATAGATACAGTTATTATAGTTTGGAGGAATTAAGAGTGAATTTAGTAGATATATTAAAGAAAAGAAAAAGTATCAGAAAGTATACAGATGAGAACATTTCAGATGAAGTGTTAAATCAAATTATAGAAGCAGGAAAACTGGCACCTTCTGGTCGCAACAAAAAGCCAGTGCGCTTCATATTAGTCCAGGACAAAGAAACCCTAGAGTACCTTTCCAACACAAGAAGCCACGGTTCGCAAATACTAGCAGGAGCTAATGCTGCTATAGTGGTAGTGGGTGATAGTGAATTGTCTGACACTTGGATAGAAGACTGCTCAATTGCAATGATGATTATGCAACTTAGAGCCACAGAGCTAGGTGTTGGAAATTGCTGGGTTCAAGTAAGAGGAAGATATCTAGATGAAACTGGTGAATTAACAGCCGATCTTATAAAGTCTAAACTTAATATAGAAGAAAAATATTCAGTCGAGTGTATGTTATCGCTCGGAATGCCAGCAGAAGACTGGCGTGAATAAATAAAAAAAGCACTCCGTTTGGAGTGCTTTTTACAGCTCGTAGGGGAATTGAACCCCTGATTCCGCCTTGAGAGGGCGGCGTCTTAACCACTTGACCAACGA
>CADBBS010000070.1 GCA_902793045.1 uncultured Lachnospiraceae bacterium | reverse complement strand
GCTCTAGTATGGAAGGGATATAAAGCATATAAGAACTACCATGCAAAATTGGGATCGACAAAGTACGCACTTCCAGCAGCATATTTGTTTGACTACTTAAGAGCAAAAGGTCAAATTGCATACTTTGGATATACAAAGATGGACGATTTAAGACCTGGTGATTTGTTCTTCTACGGAGACTACAACAGTGCGGTTAGATATTCGCAACCGGGTAGAACACTTAATATATATCACGTTGCGATGTATGCAGGAAACGGATATGTGGTAGAAAAAGGAACTCCACGATTCACATATAACAGCTTAGATCATGTAGTTGGCGTGGGTCGAGTAGTATACTAAAAAAGAAATTATTAAAAGACTAGTGATGAAAAAGCACTAGTCTTTTTTTGTTGAAAAAGCCCATAAATATAGCAGTTTTAAGTCTTTACACTAATGGGTAATTGTGATAAAATAAGGGCTCGTAATGTATTAACATACCACGATTTTACGTGGTTCCTTGCTCTTTGGGTAACTAGAGGGCCAAGACCAAAAGGAGGTAAAAAGCATGAATAATTATGAATTAACAGTTGTTGTTAGTGCAAAGCTTGACGATGAAGCAAGAGCAGCAAAGGTTGACAAAGTGAAAGAGTACATCGAGAGA
This sequence comes from uncultured Lachnospiraceae bacterium, assembly GCA_902793045.1. GTDB lineage: Bacteria > Bacillota > Clostridia > Lachnospirales > Lachnospiraceae > Eubacterium_G. The sequence continues at coordinate 6,463 of CADBBS010000070.1, read as the reverse complement.
TTTGGTGGAAAGATCACTAATGTGGACGAAGCTGGTCTTAAAGAGTTAGCTTATGAAATCGAAAAGATGAAAGAAGCTTACTACTATTTCATCACAATCGAAACTGATAACACAGACATGACTCGTGAGTTAGAAAGCCGACTTCGTATTATGGACGATGTTATGAGATTTATGTGCGTGAGTGTAGAAGCGTAAAAATTAACAAGAGAGGTAAATAATATGAATAAAGTTGTTTTAATGGGTCGTTTGACTGCAGATCCTGATGTTAGATATTCTAACAACGGAGATAATCAGTTATGTATAGCAAGATACACATTGGCTGTTGATAGAAGATTCAAAAGAGATGGAGAACCTACAGCAGATTTTATTAGATGCGTGGCATTTGGTCGTGCAGGTGAGTTTGCTGAGAAGTACTTCCACAAAGGAATCAAGATTGCAGTAGATGGACGTATCCAGACAGGTAGTTATCAGAACAAAGATGGACAGACAGTTTACACTACAGACGTAATCGTAGAAAATCAGGAGTTTGCTGAGAGCAAAGCTGCTTCAGAGCAGAACGCATCAGCTCCAGTGCCTCAGGCTGAGCCAAAGGCAGAAGAACCTACAGCAGATGCTGGTGATGGTTTTATGAACATTCCTGACAGTGTAGATGATTCAGGTCTTCCATTTAACTTTTAATTAGATTATAGGAGGTCAAGTTATTATGGCATATAACAAAGATAGATCGGACTCTCCAATGAGAAGAAGAGGCGGTCGTAGAAGAAAAAAAGTATGTGCATTTTGCGCAAGCGAAGCAAAAGCAATTGATTATAAAGATGTAGAGACTTTGAAGAATTATATTTCTGAGAGAGGTAAAATTCTTCCAAGAAGAGTTACAGGAAACTGTGCTAGACATCAAAGAGCAATTACTACTGCAGTAAAACGCGCAAGAAACATTGCACTTTTGCCATACACAGTTGAATAATTTCAACTAGGCATAAAAAAATAGAGGGGTCGCACTTAAAATCGTTTGACCCCTCTATTTTTTTTGTGCCCTTTTAAAACTAAATCTGTGTATGGCACAGTGAAGTGTTTCTTGAAGAGTATATTTTTATTGATATTTAGAAGAGTGATAATGTATAATTATTAGGAATTATTTTGAGGGAGAGGAATATGGACACTAGAAAAGAATGGAAAAAAGCTGGAAAGAAATCGTTGAAGACACATTACTGGATTTTTATTACAGTATGTTTGTTGGCTGCGATTATTGGTACTGAGTATGAGGTATCGCTAGAGTTTTTCTCTGCAGATAAAGATAATATTAGAGTTGTTAAACAGGCAGAAGAAGGTAAGAAGGTTGTAGACAAAGTGAGAGAAGAAGGATCTGCAGCACTTCCTTCCACGCTAGATGATAGATTTTCTGAAAACATTTTGGTGGACTTGGCCAAAGGCAACGCAGATAAGGCAGAAAAGAAGACCATTGAAAATGAGAAGAAAGAGAAAAAGAAAAAGGATACTATAGGTGGCGTAATTAGTCTTAACCATCAAAGAGGTGTGCTTGCAAACATAGTAAACAAAGTATCATCTGGGGCTGTTATCGTAACAATCTATTCAGCCATTCTTTCTATAGTAAAAGATAACAACTGGGCTTCATTCATATTTGTATCTTTGGCAGCGCTCATATTGATAGCACTGTGGATATTCCTTGTCAATGTATACAGGGTAATAATGAAGAGAATCTTTATGGAAGGTTCTACCTATGAGAAAGTTCAGTTTAATAGATTCTTGTTCCTATCAAGAGTGGGAAGACATTTTAAAGTTTCAAAGGCCGCTTTGAAGTGGACCGTTTATGAGACATTGTGGTCGCTCACTATTGTGGGATATTTTATCAAGCACTATGCGTACTTTATGACACCATATATTTTGGCGGAAAATCCAGACATGACTGGTAGCGAGGCCATAACACTTTCTCGTCAAATGATGTATGGGCACAAGTGGGAGTGTTTCAAACTAGACTTTAGTTTTATCCTCTGGGATATGTTGGGCTGGATTACATATGGATTGGCTACACTTTTCTTTGTTGCAGCCTACAGAGAGTCCACATATGTTGAGTACTATAAATATATTAGAAAGTTGGCGTTCGATAATAAGATAGAAAACGCTGAGATGATGAACGACAAATACATCTTCGCAAAGGCCGACAAAGAAATTATTAAGCCAGCTTATGCTGATGTTAGAGAAATAAGACAAGAGGGCACTGAGCTTCCAAAGGAGAAGGGCATCAAAGGCTTCTTCGCCAAATGGTTTGGCATCGTTCCTGTCATGAATGAATACGAGTGGGATTACAGGCGCATCCAGACAAACAAGGCGAAAATTAAAAACTTGGAAGATGCTATCGATGGCAAATCATATCCAAGAAGATTGTTTACTTTGCCGGAGAGGGAAAAAGGAAACAGAGACTCATCAATGCTTTACACGAGAAGGTATTGCTTGATTTCTCTTGTTTTAATGTTCTTCGTCTTCTGCTTCATAGGATGGGGCTGGGAAGTGATTCTACACTTGGTTGAAAAAGGTGAGGTTGTAAACAGAGGTGTTAACTATGGCCCATGGCTTCCAATATATGGAACGGGTGGAATAGGAGCGCTACTAGTACTTACTAGAATCAAAAAATATCCGGTCGCAACATTCTTTGCGTCGATCGTATTTTGCGGAGTAATCGAGTACATTACTGGCGCATCGCTTTTGGCAAAACACGGAGCAAGATTTTGGAACTACAGCGGATATTTCCTAAATATAAACGGACACGTCTGCGCCGAAGGATTGCTAGTGTTTGGTGTTGCTTGTCTAGCATGCATTTATGTGGTAGCACCAGTTTTAGACAATAGATTTAGTAGGCTGTCGTTGAAAACAGGAATTATTATCTGCGCAGTATTATTAACAGTATTTATTGCGGATAATATTTACTCAGGCAAGTATCCAAACTTAGAGGGAATGTCGCCTAAATCACGCGAACAATATTTAAAAGATAATCCGGATGCATACAAACATCAACTCTGGAACGTTCTAGGAATCAAGAACATGCAGAAGAAATATAAAATCAAAGGATAAAGAACATTGATTTTATTAGATAAAAATGATTAATGAAAAAACGCCATTTATAGGCATAAAAAAAATACAGGGGTCAAACGATTGTTAGTGAGACCCCTGTATTTTTTATGCCTCCTATAAAGGCAAGTTTTATGCATTTGCTAAATCATCTTGATTGATTAGCGCAATATTGTTCTCCTTAAAGATAGACATTACATTTTCGTTGTCTGTAACTTTTAAGATTAGTAATGCATCATTGCTGTCCTTTGCTAGGAAAGCGTAGCAGTACTCAACATTTACATCGGCGTCTGATAAGATTTTAGAAATCTTAGCCATTGAACCTGGTTCATCAGGAATTTTAACGCCGACTACTTCAGTTAGTTTACAAACCCAATCGTTTTCTTTCAATGTGTTAAGTGTAGCGAATGGATCATCTACAATAATACGGATGATTCCATAATCACTGGCATCTGCCACTTCCAAAGCTCTTAAGTTTATATTTTGTTCAGCCAAAAAGTTAGTTAGTTCAAAAAGTCTACCTGGCTTATTCTCTACAAAAACAGAAATTTGATTAATATACATATCAAAACCTCCTATATCTTTCTCTTATCGATTACACGAACTGCTTTACCTTCAGAACGCTCGATTGATTTTGGTGAAACGAGTGAAACCTTAGCGTAAATTCCAAGCATACTCTTAAGCGCTGATACGATTCTCTTCTCAGTCTTTTCGATAGCGCCCACAGTATCTGAGAACATCTCAGGTGTCATCTCAACTAGAACTTCTAAAGTATCACTGTTGTTAACTCTATCAACTACTAGCTGGTAGTTAGGAGCAAGTCCCTGGTTAATCAAAACTTCCTCAATCTGTGATGGGAATACATTTACACCCTTGATGATAAGCATATCATCTGTACGACCTTTTAGTCTCTCGATACGGGCGATTGTTCTTCCACATTCACATTTCTCGTGAGTGAGGCTTGTTATATCTCTAGTTCTGTAACGAAGTAGTGGCATAGCCTTCTTTGAAATACATGAGAATACTAATTCACCCTCTCCGCCATCTGGTAAAACTTCGCCAGTGTTTGGATCTATAATTTCTGGGATAAAATGATCTTCGTTTATGTGCAATCCATTTTGACACTCGCATTCAAAGCCTACACCAGGACCACTGATTTCAGTAAGTCCGTAAATATCGTAAGCCTTAATTCCTAAACTCTTTTCGATATCTGCACGCATTTCGTCTGACCATGCTTCCGCGCCAAAGATACCGCTCTTTAAAACTAAATTATCTTTAACACCTTCCTCTGCAATACTCTCTGCTAGATATGCAGCGTATGAAGGAGTACAGCAAAGAATAGTAGAACCTAAGTCCTGCATAAACTGTAGCTGTCTTGCTGTGTTACCAGATGACATTGGAAGTGTAAGTGATCCAAGTTTGTGAGAACCACCATGAAGTCCAGCACCACCAGTAAATAGACCGTAGCCGTAACTTACGTGTACTACATCATCCTTTGTCGCACCCGCAGCCACAAGGGCTCTAGCACAACACTCATCCCAAATGTCCACATCGTCTTGTGTGTAGAACATTACGACACGCTTTCCTGTAGTACCAGAAGTAGACTGAATACGCACGCAGTCTGTCTTTGGCACTGCACAAAGTTTGTCTGGGTAATTTTCTCTTAAAAAATCTTTTGTTAGAAATGGTAGTTTGTGAAGATCTTCAATTCCTTTGATATCATCAGGTGTCAAACCCATTTCTTCCATTTTGGCTCTGTATGGAGCCATGTTCTCGTAGACGTGTTTAACTGTTTCTACTAGACGTTCATTTTGAAGTTTGGTCAGCTCGTCTCTAGAAGCAGTTTCCATCTCGCTGAAATATTTGCTCATAATATCCCTTCTTTCTTTCATTTTAAGTAGTATTTTACAATAAAATATGGGGAGTTACAATAAAAAATATTACTACTATATACTTGCAATTATGATATATTAGAACTAACTATTTGGAGGACGATATGACAAAGAGAAATTTAGACAAATTTATAAACAAATCTAGAGAAGCGGCATCGGAAGGTGCAGTTCTTCTAAGAAATGAGAAAAATACACTTCCTTTGGACAAGAACGAGGTTGTGTCTGTTTTTGGACGCCCAATGTTTGACTACTACAGAAGTGGTACAGGCTCGGGTGGTGCTGTTACAGTGCCTTATGCAGTAAACTTGCTAGAAGGAATAAGAAATTCAGGCCTAAAGATAAATGAAGACATTATAAACGACTACGAAGAATGGCTAAAGGACAATCCGTTCAACAACGGTGGTGGCGGCTGGGCTCAAGAGCCTTGGCATCAGCATGATATGGAAATAACTGAGGACTACGCCAAAGAACAAGCCAGAAAGACAAAGAAGGCTATCTATGTAATCGGTAGAACTGCCGGCGAAGATAAAGATAACTATATTGGCGAGGGCAGTTATCTACTTACAGAAAAAGAGAATAATAATATTAAAAATATAGCCAAAGCCTTTGACGAAGTAATCGTTTTACTAAACACTTCAAACATTATTGATATGAAGTGGGCAATTGATCCTGAGACACAGGATCATATCACAGCTATCGTTTACGTATGGCAAGGTGGTATGGAAGGTGGAAACGCCGTAATGGACATTTTGCTTGGCAAGGTTAACCCAAGTGGTAAGCTTTCTGATACTATCACATACGACATTATGGATTACCCATCTACATACAACTTCGGCAACGATTTTAGAAACTACTACAAAGAAGATATTTATGTGGGTTACAGATATTTTGAAACTTTCGCGCCACACAAGGTTATGTACGAGTTCGGTTTCGGACTTTCATACACAACTTTTGATATTATCACTGAAGAAGTGCAGTACGGCGTGGATGAAACTGTGTTTAAGATTGATGTTACAAATACAGGAAACGTGGCCGGCAAAGAAGTTGTACAAATTTACTTAGAAGCCCCACAGGGTAAACTTGGAAAATCTAAGAAGGCTTTGGTGGGATTTGCTAAGACTAAAGAGCTTAAACCTAACAAAACACAGACTCTAGAAATCGTTGTGCCAAAAGAAGTTATGGCATCTTACGATGACAGAGGTTTAACAGGTCATAAATCTTGCTACGTGCTAGAGGCAGGCAAATATCAATTCCACGTTGGTAACAGTGTGAAGAATTGTAGCGTGGTTTCTATCTTTGAGCAGGAAGAACTAGAAGTGGTAGAAGAGTGCAGCGAATGCCTCTGCCCAGATGATGAAAACTTAGAAGTGCTAACTACAGGTGATGCTAAGGGAGATATCTACGATGAGAAGTGGATTCCTTCCATGAAGCCTACTGTTGATTTGGCACTTAGAATAGAAAACAATCTTCCAAAATCTATGGAGATT
>CADBBS010000069.1 GCA_902793045.1 uncultured Lachnospiraceae bacterium | reverse complement strand
ATATAGAAGAAACAATTATTATTGGAGGGTGTTATGGCACTAAGAAGAGGTTTAGGAAAAGGCGTTGATTCGCTCATCCCTACAGCAGAGGATAGGAAAGCAGCAAAGAAACCAGCTGCAGACAAACCAAAAGAAAAACCAGAAGTTCAGGTTGTAGAAAAAGAAGTTGTTAAGGAAGTGGTGAAGGAAGTTAAAGTTCCTGCTGACACTACTTTGCCAGTATCAAGTATTGAGCCAAACAGAAATCAACCTAGAAAGAATTTCGATAAAGCAGAGCTAGAAGAACTAACAGATTCTATCAAGAGATATGGAGTAATCCAACCGTTAGTTGTTCAGAAGAAAAATGATTATTATGAAATAATTGCAGGTGAGCGCAGATGGAGAGCGGCCAAACTTGCCAAGTTAAAAGAAGTGCCAGTGGTTATAAAAGAATACGAGCCACAGGAAGCCTCTGAAATTGCGCTTATTGAAAACTTGCAAAGATCAGATTTAAATCCTATTGAAGAGGCAAAGGCTTACAAGAACCTAATTGAAGAATATGATTTGCGTCAGGAAGATGTTGCCACTAGACTATCAAAATCAAGAAGTGCAATCACCAACTCAATGAGACTTCTAAATCTTTCAGACGAAGTCCAAGCGATGATAGAAGCGGGCGAATTGCAAATGGGTCATGCCAGAGCACTGCTCGGATTAGAATTAGAAGATTTACAAGAAAAGACAGCAAAGACGGTTGTGGACAAAGGACTTAGTGTTCGAGAGACAGAGAAGTTAGTTAAAAACATTTTGCATCCAAAGCAAAAGAAGCTTCCTATTCCTACACAGAACACAGCCGAGATGCAAAGACTTGCAGATAAGCTTAAGGAAAAATTTGGAACAAAAGTTTCAATTAACCACAAAGCAAACGGCAAAGGAAAAATAGAGATTGAGTACTACTCCACAGAAGAGTTCGAGAGATTGTTTGAATTATTCGAGAGTATCAAATAAGGAGAAAACACATGAGAGATTTTATATATTTAGGAACGATAGTTTTAGTAATAATTGTCTTTGTTGCAGTAACATTTTTGCAGAATCTAAAAATCAAAAGATTGATGAACAGATATGAATCTTTTATGAATGGCAAAGATGCAGAAAATCTTGGAGATGCTATTGAAGAAAACTTCAAGCAGATGAATGAAATCCAAAAGGATTATGAAGCGACAAAACAGGACATAGATGAAACGCTTCAAAGAATGAAATCTACATTCCACAAAATTGGAATTGTAAAGTATGACGCCTTCAAAGAAATGGGAGGAAATCTAAGCTTTACACTTTGCCTTTTGGACGATATGAACACGGGATTCATCTTAAATACAATGCATGGAAGAGACAGTAGTTATACATATGTAAAAGAAATAATAAAGGGCGAAGCTTATGCCACATTGGGAGAGGAAGAAAAAGAAGCCCTAGAGAAAGCAATCAATTCTTAGTTTACATAAAAAATAAAAAGATTTAAGGAGAAAAAATGTTAGACATTAAATTTTTGAGAGAAAATCCAGACATCGTCAAAGAAAATATAAAGAAAAAGTTTCAAGATGAGAAACTACCTTTAGTGGACGAGGTCATTGATCTAGATTTAAAGAATAGAGAAAACAAGCAAGAAGTTGAAGCAATGCGCGCCAATAAAAACAAACTTTCAAAAGAGATTGGCGGTCTAATGCAGCAGGGCAAAAAAGAAGAAGCAGAAAAAGTGAAAGCAGAAGTGGCTGCAGGAAACGATAAGATTGACGAACTAACAGAAAAGGGTCGAGAGATAGAGGAAGAAATAAAAAAGAGAATGATGGTCATTCCAAACATTATTGACGATTCCGTTCCTATCGGAAAAGACGATAGCGAAAATGTGGAATTAGAGAAGTTTGGCGAGCCAGTCGTTCCTGATTATGAAATCCCATATCACACAGATATAATGGAGGCCTTTGACGGTATCGATCTAGAGGCCGCCAGAGATGTAGCTGGTAATGGATTCTATTATTTGATGGGAGATATCGCAAGACTTCATTCAGCTATACTTTCATACGCTAGAGATTTTATGATTGATAGAGGATTTAAATATGTAATTCCTCCATTCATGATCAGAAGTAGTGTAGCTACAGGCGTTATGAGTTTTGAAGAGATGGATGCCATGATGTATAAAATTGAGGGCGAAGACCTTTACCTAATTGGAACAAGCGAGCACTCAATGATTGGTAAGTTCATTAACTCACACACAAAAGAGGAAGAATTGCCAATTACTTTGACGAGCTACTCACCATGTTTTAGAAAAGAAAAAGGTGCGCACGGCATTGAAGAGAGAGGCGTTTATCGAATTCACCAGTTTGAAAAGCAAGAAATGATTGTTGTTTGTAAGCCAGAAGAGAGCATGGACTGGTACGAGAAGATGTGGAAGAATACAGTTGATTTGTTTAGAAGTCTAGATATTCCAGTTCGTACACTTGAGTGCTGCTCAGGAGATTTGGCTGATTTAAAGGTTAAGTCTGTGGACGTGGAAGCATGGTCTCCTCGTCAAAAGAAGTACTTTGAAGTGGGCAGCTGTTCTAACCTAACAGACGCACAAGCCAGAAGACTAAATATTAAAATTAAGGGCGAAGATGGAAACTACTTTGCTCATACATTAAATAATACAGTGGTTGCACCACCTCGCATGCTTATTTGTTTCTTGGAAAACAATTTGCAGGAGGATGGCAGTGTGGCTATACCTGAAGCTCTAAGACCATACATGGGCGGAATGGAGAAAATTACTAAATAGTTGGCGGATGCCAATTGTGGATGGCAAAACATAATGTTTTGCCACAAGTCTCGTTAGCTCAGTTGGATAGAGCGCTCGCCTCCTAAGCGAGAGGCCGGAGGTTCGAATCCTCTACGGGACGTTCGTGTGAAAGACAAACAATCTGATAGTCAAAGAAGAGGGTTTGAAATCAGAATAATATATTGGAGAGAATATGGACTATATAGTTTTAGACCTCGAGTGGAACCAAAATCCCTACGGGAAGAGAAACTATCATCCAGAAATGCCGTTCGAGATTATTGAAGTGGGAGCGGTGCGAATGAACTCTGATCTAGAAATAGAAGATTCATTTCACCAGATTGTAAAACCACGAGTTTACAAAAAACTCCACTACAAAATCAAAGAGATTACTCATTTCACAAATGAAGAGCTGGCCAAAGGATCAGACTTCAGAAAGGTGATTAGAGAATTCCTCGAATGGTGCGGAGATGATTTTATGTTTTGCACTTGGGGCTCGATGGATTTGACAGAATTACAAAAGAATATGAAACACTACAAGTTAGAGAGAGTGTTAGATTTTCCACTTTATTATCTAGACTTACAAAAGATTCACAGTCTTAGATATGACGATGGAAAAAACAAGAGCACACTTTCGGATGTGGTAGAGGAACTTCACATTAAGGAAGATAAAGAGTTTCACAGGGCGATAGATGATGCGTATTATACAGCTAAGGTTTTCCAAAAAATGGACCCGGGCAGATTTATAAAACGATTATCAATCGACACGTTCTATCCACCGCGAATAAAGGAAGAAGAAATCTTTGTTGAGTTTGATGACTATAACAAATTAGTCACCAGGGAATTCCTTTCAAAAGACGAAATGTTTTCCGACAAAGATATAGAAGAACTGAGATGTAACAAATGCGGAGAGAGAATATATCCTTACATTGATTGGTTCTCAGACAGCGGAAAAACATATTTTTGTCTAGGGCGATGTCCAGAGCACGGAGATGTCCGAGGTAAAATCAAAATCCGAAAATGTGAAAAAGATAGTTTCTACGCAATAAAGATTGTTAAGTTGGCGGATGAGACTAGAGTTCAAAAAGTAAAAGATAAAAAAGAAAGCATCAGAGAAAAGAGAAGAGAAAAAAGACATCGCTTAATAGAGCGAGAAATGATGCAAGAGACATGGGGCAGTTCGGCTATCGACGATGACGATGCAGAGGACGATTACTAAGATCCCATAAGAGTTAAAAAATGAGTTATAGTGTAAAAACACAGTAACTCTTTTTTTAATGGAAAAATACTCATAAAAAAAAGAAAAGGGAATGAACGTTTTTGCAAATCCCTTTTCTTTTTTATCATTTATTCGGCTTCGTGGTATGAATCAAGTAGTTGCTCTAGCTCTTCTAGCAAGCAATCTACTTTGCCGTAGAAAGCATCATTATTTTTTGGATTATCAAAGTTCTTTTCAATAGTAGAAATTTCTTTGATAACTTTTTGCAAACGCTTTTTACCGCTGTTGTTTAGATAAAGTAGGTAACGGCTACGCTCGTTCTCCTTTGGAGTGAGTTTTCTCATAAAGAGTTCCACATTTGGTTTCTCGCCGATAAATCTATAAGTAATAGATGGTGACGCATGATTAAACAAAGCTTGCAAATGGTAAATATCGCCTGTCTCTCTATAGTATCTGTATGCGTAAGTTTTACGCATAGTCTGAGCTCCGATAGAGTGCAAGCCAACATGGTGGCCAGCGCTTCTTAAAACCCTGTACGCCTGTTCACGAGAAACAGGTTTATTCTTTGTTTTGTGGCCTAAAATCAAATACTCATTAGAAGGTCTATCTTTGATAAAATCTTTGATTTCCTTCTGTAGCTTAGCAGGAACCTTAAAAGTAATTTTCTGTTTGTGCTTACCAATTTTTACATTTATTTCTTTTTTGTCTTTTACATCTTTTACTTTAAACGCCAAGATATCCTGCAACTGAAGGCCAGTACCGATTCCAAGTTCAAATAAAATATAATATTTTTGATCAATGTCTTTTAGAGCTTCGCCAAAAGCCTCTAATGTTTCTTCATCTTTGATAGGTGCAACCCAATTCATACCTATACCTCCTATTATTCTTGAGTATATCTTTTTCTATTTCGCTTCATTTCACGAATTCTATCTATTTTTCTCTTCCTCTTAATAAGCAATACGATAATTAAGATTACCAATATTGCTCCAACCACAATGAGTATTACTGGAATAATTTTCTTTATAGAAATTCCAGAACCCTTTTCAACTTTAGCTTTTGTAGTAGGGGCAGCAGTTGTTATCTTCACGATAGTTTCTTGTTCGACAGCCTCAGAAGCCTTGATGTTTTTGCCCTTTTTGTATGTAAGATTAGCTGTTCCAACTAATTTGTCGCCATAGTAGTAATTCATCTTAGAGAATATTTCACGCGACACATTGAAAGTAGTAGATACTTTCAAGTTAGAATAACTTGCTCCTTTAGGAATAACTGCTGTAGCAGTTTTATCAAGCTGCAAAATTCCGGTCTTTTTGATAAAAGGTGAAGTTAAGGAATAATCGTTTTCGTCGTTGAATCTGTCGTCATTTTCAGAAATATTTATAGATTTGAAATTTCTGAACCCGTAATTAAATAACTTCCTAGTATCTTTGTAAACATTGGCTGTATTTGACTTTAATACAACGGATATAAGTGTAAGCCCATGTCGTTCTGCGGCAGTTACAAGGGTATTTCCTGCTTGATCTGTAAAACCAGTCTTACCGCCAATGATTCCCTTATAATATTCAGGACCGCCTTCCCAAATCATCTTATGCCTCATAGTTGCCATGAAGCGGTCCTTTCTCTTGTTATTTTTTTGAATTGTATATTGAGTTGTTCCAAGTATCGCCCTAAACAAAGGATACTTTAGAGCAGCTCTCATTATCATAGCCATATCATAAGCAGTAACGTAGTGCTTATCATTGTGCAAGCCATTTCCGTTCACAAAATGAGAATCTTTTGCACCGGCCTGTTTTGCACGCTCGTTTAATTTCTGAGCAAAGGCCTTCTCTGTGCCAAACATGTGCTCGCCTAGAGCTGTAGCACATTCGTTACCCGAGTGAAGCATCATTCCGTAAAGTGCGTCCTTTACAGACATTTTCTCGCCTACTTTAGCACCAATGTTTGCCGCGCCATCTCTTATGCAAGACAAAGAATTTTTAGAGTAGGTGACAGTTTCGTTCATGTCACAATTCTCTATTGTTAGCAGTGCCGTCAAAATCTTTGTGATACTGGCAGGAAATCTTTTCTTATGAGCCTTTGACTCATACAAAACAGTGCCAGTATTGTAGTCAATCAGACAAGAAGATTTTGCGACAGTATCTACATAGCCGTCTGGCCAAGCAGGAGCACTGTCAGCAGCTACGCGCTTTGGTACAAAAGTGATGCTAGAAATAATAAGCCCAACAACGGTTATACCTACAATAATTTTTTTAATTAGTGATTCCATAAACCCTCTTTTGTTATAATTTTTAATACCAACTAGTATTGTAACAAAAATACAATATAAATCAATAAATATCACAAACAATTTGTAAAGATAACATTCATATAAAAGGGGACAAATAAAACTTGAAAAATACTAGATTTGAAATTACAATGCTACTTGGACGAAGGAGTTTATTATGAGACTGAGAAATGTACCAGGTGCTAGAGAGAACATAGCAAAACACGAACTTGCAATAAATGAGCCGGAAAAGAATAAAGGAAAATGGAATGAAGAGTTTGGTAACGACAACCCAATTCAGCTAGAAATAGGAATGGGCAAAGGACTCTTTTTGACTACACTTGCACAGGAAAACCCAAATATCAACTATGTAGGAATTGAGAAGTATTCTAGTGTTCTTGTTAGAGCGCTTGAAAAGTGCGAGGACTTAGAACTCGACAATATCCGATTCATTAGAATGGAAGCAGAGTATATAGAGGATGTTTTTGGCGAGGGAGAAGTTGATAAAATTTATTTAAACTTCTCGGATCCATGGCCTAAGGACAGGCATGCAAAAAGAAGGCTGACATCTAAGCAGTTTTTAGGCAGATATGATCACATCCTAAAGAAAGATGGAGTAGTAGAGTTTAAAACAGATAATGATGACTTGTTTGAATTTACAGTAGAACAAATTCCAGAGGCCGGATGGGTGCCAGTAGCCGTAATATTTGACTTACACAGCGATGAAGAGCACGTCAAAGGAAATGTTATGACAGAGTATGAAACCAAGTTTTCAAAACTTGGACACCCAATCCATAAAGTTGTTATGAAAAGATAATTATAAAAAGCGTTTGCGAATGAGTTGTTTATAAAATGAGAGCAAGCATTTTCATAAAGAAATTATAAAAAA
>CADBBS010000068.1 GCA_902793045.1 uncultured Lachnospiraceae bacterium | reverse complement strand
TCAATCATAAAATCTATAAATTCATTTTTGTAACTCATCTACTTTACCTTTCCTACCAAATCTTTAATATCTGATACGTTGTGTTTAATCATATAATCTTCTATTCCCTTAACCACTTCCATAGTAGCGTTTGGATTATAAAAATTCGCTGTGCCAACAGACACCATAGTAGCTCCCGCCAAAATCATTTCAATAGCATCTTCAGCAGTCTGGATTCCTCCCATTCCAATGATTGGAAGATCTACTGCATTTGCCACCTGGTAAACCATACGTACTGCTACCGGATGAATAGCTGGACCTGAAAGTCCGCCAGTCTTGTTTGCAAGAACAAAGTCCTGCTTTTCAATATCTATCTTCATACCAGTAATTGTATTGATAAGTGACAAAGCATCTGCTCCACCACGCTCTGCAGCCTTAGCCATCTCAACTATGTCAGTCACATTCGGACTAAGTTTCATAATTACTGGTTGCTTAGCAACCTCTTTAACTTTTCTTGTGATTTCTTCCACAGCCTTTGGATCTGTTCCAAAAGCAATTCCGCCTTCTTTCACATTCGGACATGAAATATTTATTTCTAGCATATCCACATCTTCGTCGGCTAATCTCTTAACACAGTCCAAGTATTCTTCTTCGGTGTGACCACAGACATTTACAATAATCTTTGTGTCAAACTTTCGAAGGAATGGGATGTCTCTTTTTGCAAACACATCCACTCCAGTATTTAAATCCACAAACTCACCATATTCTTCGCCCGAGCCAAATGTGCCCGAAGCCACAGTGACAGGATTCTTAAACTCAACTCCTGCAATATTAACTTTCATGTTTAAATCATTACTCATCTTTTCAACCTTTTAAAAATCTATTTCATTTGCATCAAACACTGGCCCATCTTTACAGATACGTTTGTTGCAAACATTTGAGTGTTCATCCTTTTCTTTTGTCTTGCAAACACATGCTAGACATGCACCAATACCACACGCCATTCTCTCCTCTAGAGAAATCTGGCACTCGATACCTTTTTCATTTGCCCAATCTTTCAAAGCCTTTAGCATTGGTATAGGACCACAAGCATAAAGTACATCGCCATCCACACCATTTTCATTTAGTGCATCTATTACTGTTCCCTTTGTACCAGTGCTACCATCTTCAGTAGCAATAACTAAAGTAGAGAACTGTTCTAGCTCATCAGTCAAGAAAAGCTCATCTCTGTAACCCATAACTGAAATCACATTTTCTTTACCAATCTTTTCTGATAAGTTCTTTGCCAATTCAACCATTGGTGGAATTCCAATTCCTCCACCAACCAAAATGGCTTTTCCATCTTTCATATCAAAACCATTTCCAAGTGGTCCAATAATTTGAATCTCATCACCTTCTTTGTAAGTAGACATTATCTTTGTTCCACCGCCTACTACTCTGTACACGATTCGTAGTGAATCATCCTTTACCTCGCAAATACTGATAGGTCTTGGAAGTAGTTTTGAATCATCATTTACATACACATCGATAAACTGACCAGGCTTTGCTTCCTTTGCCGCAGTAGTCTCTATCCACATGCTGTAAATTCCATCTGCTATTTTATTTTGACTTAAAATTTTTGCAGTTTCTTTTTTCATCTTAGTTTACTTTCTCAACATCTTTGTTGCTCTCGCTAATAATATAGTGTGGACGCTCTTTCACTTCCACGTAAGTCTTCGACAAATACTGTCCAATAATACCGATACAAAACATCTGAACACCGCTTAGGAATACGATGATACAAACGAGTGATGGCCAACCTGAAACAGGATCTCCCCAGACAAACTTTCTAACCATAATAACTATGATTGCTATAAACGCGATAAATGTGAATATAATTCCAAAAACTGACGCAATCTGCAAAGGTGCGTTTGTAAAGTTTACAATTCCTTCAAGCGAATACTTAAACAGTTTCCAGAAACTCCACTTTGTCTCGCCGGCTACTCTCTCAACATTTTCGTATTCTATCCATTTAGTTTTGTATCCAATCCATCCGAAGATACCTTTTGAGAATCTGTTTCTCTCACCCATCTTCACAATGGCCTGAACCATATCTTTTGTCATCAATCTAAAGTCTCTAGCGCCATCAGCTATATCAGCATCTGACCATCTATTAATCAACTTGTAAAATCTTCTAGCAAAGAATGAACGAATCTTTGGCTCGCCCTTTCTAGAGACTCTTCTTGTTGCAACACTGTCGTACTCTCCACTCTCAAGGTAAGTTACCATCTCTGGCAAAAGCGAAGGTGGATCTTGCAAATCCGCATCCATTATTGCCACATAGTCTCCTGTTGCATTGCAAAGGCCTGCGTACATTGCGGCTTCTTTGCCGAAGTTTCTTGAAAAAGCAATGTAAGTAGTCTTACTGTCAAATGCAGCCAGTTCTTTTAATCTTTCCAATGTCTTGTCCTTTGATCCGTCATCTACAAAGATATACTCAAAGTCAAAGTAAGGCATCTCACCAGCTGTTTTTTCAAGCTCTTTGTATAAAAATTTCAAACTTTCTTCCTCGTTGTAACATGGAATTATTAAAGATATTTTCTTCATAACTCTCTCCTAAAAAATAGTTTTGATATCCTCTATCATATTGATTGTGGCCTGACGAGATGCATCCGCAAAAGTTGTCTCATCAAAACCATCCAAGTTTTTGTAAGCACAAATGATTCCTCTAGATGAATTAACAATGGCTCCCAAACCGTCCTCGTTAAAGAATGGTTTCAAATCCGCTGCTGTTCCACCCTGCGCACCGTAACCTGGCACTAGAATGTAACTCTTTGGCATAACTTTGCGAAGCACTTCGCCCATCTCTGGATATGTGGCTCCCACTACTGCACCTATGTAGCTGTAGTCATCACCCATACAATCTTTGCCCCACTCATCTACCTTCTGTCCAACCATCTCGTAAAGTGGCTTTCCATTTATTTCTTGATCTTGGAACTCTCCACTAGAAGGATTTGAAGTCTTAACCAAAATGAATAATCCCTTCTTTTCTTCTTTGCAGACATCAATAAATGGATTAATTCCATCACTTCCAAGATAAGGATTAACTGTCACAAAGTCCTCGTCAAAAGGCGCAAACTCTGCATTTCCAACTTTAATCTTTCCGATATGTGCTGTGGCATATGCCTTTGATGTAGAACCAATGTCTCCACGCTTTGCATCGCCTATCACAACCATATCTTTTGACTTTGCGTAGTCTACTGTCTTCTTAAAAGCTACAAGCCCAGGAATTCCAAACTGCTCGTACATAGCAATCTGTGGTTTAACCGCTGGTGCTATATCATAAATAGCATCAATAATTCCTTTGTTGTATTCAAAGATAGCATCGCCCACTGCCTCCAAAGTCTCGCCGTACTTATCAATACTAGCCTTCATAATGTGACTTGGAACATACTCATACATTGGATCAAGTCCAACCACGATAGGCGCTTCCATCTTTTTAATTTTACTTACTAATTTGTTAATCATTATAAACAATCTCTCCATCTAAAATTGTGTATTTAACTTTTCCAAAAAGTTTATATCCATCGAAAGGTGTGTTCTTACCCTTCGACTCAAAATCATTTTTATCTACAGTGTATTCTTCGTCTGCGTCAAAGATAGTGATGTCCGCTACACTTCCCTCTTTCAAAGTTCCCTTATCAATACCAAGAATCTTTGCTGGGTTGTAACTCATCTTTTCAATCATCTGTTTCAAAGTGATGTGACCAGGTTTTACTAAATTTGTAACTGTAAGTCCAACAGATGTCTCAAGTCCCACAATACCAAATGGTGAACCTTCAAAACCTTTAGATTTTTCTTCTTCACTGTGTGGTGCATGGTCTGTTGAAATCACTTCTAAAATATCTTCTGATAAACCTCTTACTAGTGCATCTCTATCCTCTGCTGTTCTAAGCGGTGGATTCATTTTGAAGTTTGCATCATCACTTGGAATATCATCTGTAGTTAGTGTGAAGTGATGCGGACAAACCTCACCCGATACTTTCACTCCCTTGTCCTTTGCCACCTTTAGCATCTCCACAGAATCTTTTGTTGAACAATGGCAAAGATGAAGTGTTGTTCCTAATTTTTCTGCTAGTTTGATATCGCGCTGTGCGATAATATCTTCCACTTCATTTGTGATTCCCTTTAGGCCAAGTTTTTGGGCATTTGAATCTGCATTCATCACTCCGCCTTTAACCAAATTTATTTCTTCGCAATGTGCGAGCACTGGAACATTTAGTTCTGCTGCCTTTTCCATTGCTTTAGAATACACTTCTTCATCCATCACAGACTTTCCATCTTCGCTTATCGCGCAAATGCCTGCATCTTTAAGCGAAGCAATATCTGTGATTTCTTCTCCCTTCATGCCTTTTGTTACGGCACCTACTGGGAGCACATTTGTATTTTTTTCTTCTGAAGCTTTGTCTATTATATATTTGACTGTCTCTTCAGAATCTATAACTGGATTAGTGTTTGGCATGCAGCAAACTGTAGTAAATCCACCTTTGGCTGCTGCCTTTGAACCAGTCTTGATATCCTCTTTATGCGTCTGGCCTGGATCTCTAAAATGTACATGCATATCGATAAGTCCAGGTGCTACTACTAATCCTGATGCATCAATCACCTTGTCAGCATCATCACTAATAGAAGGAGCCACAGCTTTTATAACTTCATCTTCCACTAGCACATCTAACACTGCATCAGTGTTTGTTGCTGGGTCTATTACATTTCCATTTTTGATTAGTAGTTTCATTGTTTTCCTTTACTTCTTTAATTGATATAGACTAACAATCTTTGAGTCGTTGCTTTCTTTGTCGCCGTCATATACTAGTTCGTATTTTCCACTGTTAATGTAAGGAGCAAACTTCGAAATAGTATCAGCGTTCTCACTCTCATCCACTAACAAGTAGTCTGGATTTGCTGGAACCTTGTCCTTGTGTTCTTCATTTAGATATCCAATATCGTAACACTGAAGGTTCTTTGCCATATGAGGCATAATCCAACCTGTTGTAAATACGCTCTTGTCATTTGGAACTAGGCTGATTGCCTTATCGAACTTCTCAATTTTAGTACTGTTTGCATTATACATACCTACGTAACGAGGCGCCTTTGGAAGTATTAGTCCCATAAACATAATCGCGCATATGATAAGTGAACATGTAACTAGTTTCTTACTCTTCTTAGGTTTCATATCAGCCACATTCATAATGATTAGATAAATGAATAATGCGATATGTCCAAAGTTATATTGGAATTCAATTTGATGCTGGTATATATATGTTGTAATTAAACTAACCACTATAATGCTTCCAAGCAAAATGTATCTTGAATACTTTCTTCCTGTCGCAAAGATTAATGCGCCTACTGGCACAAACATCTCAATTAAGTAGCCAATCTTATCCATCTGTACAGTGTCGCCACCGCCTATCACTCCTCCATTGTGGTTTGAAATAATCTGAGTGATTACATAACCAGGATTTGTGATAAATACTCTCGCCATCTGAGTAAAGCCAGCCTGTTTGTCGTAGAACATATTGTCATATCTAAAGTCCATTATGCCCAAGCCATAACTGTTTACAACTTTGACTGCTATTACAAAGTAAATTGCTCCCACCAAGATAAAGATTAAGCCTCTTAGTCTGCTCTTTCTTGAAACAATCCAGAATAGTCCTAGTAGCATTACATACATAGCCGCATCTTCTTTGACGAAGAGGGTTAGTAGCAAGAACACTACTGTTAGGATGTTCTTCTTTTTCTCAACTGCCCAGATTAACATTAGGATCATAAATGTTAAGAAGCAGTTTTCGTGGAAATCGTATAGAATTCCGCCTACTGTTGCTGGGAACAAAGCGTAAATTGCGATTATTGCAAGTGTTACTTTGTTGCTTAATTTATATTGTTTTCCAAGTAGATAAATTGGAAGCACTGGAAGTGCAACCATAATCGCCTGGATTACTGCCACTGTTTCTGGCTTAGGGAATATGAAGTAAATTGGTAGTGCAATGTAGAATATTGGCGAGAAGTGAACCGCAAAGTGTGATAGTTCGTAACCTCTCTCCACTACTGTCTTAAATACGCCAGTTTGCTTCATATACTCAAAGCCCTGTGCAAAGATTCCGTAGTCAAAAGTTGGTGCTGTATATGCTTCAAACTTATATACTCCAATGACTGATGTAAGTATTAGCAAAAATGCTCCCATCACTGCTACAAAAATCTTTAAAGTTCTATCGCTCACTTTTATTTTTGCTACTGCGTCAAAGACATCGTCTTTCACATACAAAAATGCAATAACAGCTAATGTTCCAGATAGAGCCAAGAAACAAACCTGCGCGATTGGATTGTTTGATACAGTGTCAAAACTTATTTGGCTAGTAAAGTAACCTGCTAGCAAGAAGTAAATCATTACAACTGCAAACATTAAAATCTTGGATAGTGATTTTTTAGTTTTGTAAAGGATTCCTGAAATAATACCAAATGCTACAAACAATAAAATCACTTTTACTAGAGATGTATTTTTTACAAACTCAATGTTTGCTAGTTCTTTGAAGGAGCCAGTAAGTATAGCGGTAATGGCAAGTGCAGTTACCACGCTTACTGCTATTCCTTCGAAGATTGATTTCTCATTCTCCAAATATTTTTTTACAAATTTGTTTTCTTTAAGTTTCATAGGAAATCTCCTTTATTTCCAGAACATTACTGTGTTGTAAACGTCGTAGTAGATATCTGGTCTAGTTTCAGTAAATCCACTAAATCCAGTACTCATTGTAACTAGTACATTTATAATTATTGTTGCAAGTAGCACAATAAAAATTCCAAGTAGTGCTTGTCTTAAAACGCCTTTCTTTCTAGCCCATCCTTCTATTGCAAAAATAACAAAGATAGATGGTATTGCGAATGCCCAACCAAAGTCTAGTGAGTATCTAAATGATGCTCCACCCATAACTATTGTTGTATAGCAAAGAACTAATGCCATGATAGCTGTTGCTATCACAAAGGCTTTGTCTTTGCTTCCTTTAAGACTATTTTTAACTG
Organism: uncultured Lachnospiraceae bacterium; assembly: GCA_902793045.1. Lineage (GTDB taxonomy): Bacteria > Bacillota > Clostridia > Lachnospirales > Lachnospiraceae > Eubacterium_G. The sequence goes on along the minus strand of CADBBS010000068.1, from coordinate 838 downwards.
TAACTGGCACTCCCACAAATGCCCAAATAAATGGATATGCAAACACTCCAATTCCTGCCATCGCAAATAGATAGCCATGATATCCAATTCCCACATCTGGTAATTCTAGGAATGGGAAGTTGATTGAAGTTCGTGGAAGTTTCAACAAACCATTTTGAATAACTGTTGGTAATTTTGAAATACTTGTAAGCTTGAAGTATGAAGTGTCATAAACTGTAAGCTGATGAGCCACTCCAAAGTCAAATGGGCTTCCAAATCTTACATGGTTGTAAGCCATTAATAGCACTCCAATAACCACATAAGGTATAGCTATCGCTACTATTGTTTTTATATTCTCTTTGCAAAAGATATTTGCAAAGTATCTTGCTAATTTATTCTTCTTTTCACTGTTTCCTTTGTTTGCCAAGTAGTTAAGAATTAGTGGTAATACCACAATAGATGCTAGCAAGAAACTTGCTTTACATCCCACTGCCAAGGCAAAGGCCAATGCACCTAGGCTTAAGAACAATGTGTTCTTATTCTCTCTATGTACTCCCTCGTACACAAGGTTTATTCCTGCCAATATGCAGATAAGTCCTCCTAGTGGAGATAGTTCGTAAATCTTAGCTCCGTAAAATACCGAAGTTAAGAATATTGTGCTAAGTGATGCTGCCATTACACCAATAACAGTCCACATATTAAGTTTTCTTCTCTTCGCTATATTGTGAACTAGCAAGCATATCAAAATCGAAATGATTGCTGCAAAGATAAATGTAATCAATCTAGTAGTTAGCATTATTCCTGTCAGTGCATAAACTGGGAGGAATGTAAATATTACTGGAACTGGACCGTAGTATGT
>CADBBS010000067.1 GCA_902793045.1 uncultured Lachnospiraceae bacterium | reverse complement strand
TAGTGAACGTTTGGCTCAATTGAATAGTGAGATACGAACAAAGGACAAATTGATAAGTCCTATCGAACAATTCTTACTGGATAAATTCAATGCGGAGATAGGCTACTGTAATATTGCCTTGTTTAAAGCAGGGATTGGTGCTGCGGAAGAATTGAAAGGGCTGGTAGAGATTGGGAAAAAGCATATTGAAAAGTATGAGAAGGAATATCGAGGTACAACTTGCTCTGAGCGGGTGTGCTTATAGATAATATGGGGTATGTTTAGAGTTTGTGCCGAGGTGGGGACGAAGCCGCTGAGCGGAGGAGCAGAATAATGGATTTATGGAGACGAAGGGATAGGAGATTGTTGAAGGGGTATGTTTTTTTTGCGCATACCTCTTTATGCCTCAATGGGGACGCTCGAAGAGCGGAAACACGAAATAACGGAGAACTTAAATTGATGTAATACATGGAATCGTTATACAATACAGTACTGAAAAAGAAGCAGGATGTTAGCCAAATAACATGCAACCCTACGCTTGGAGCTATGGATTTGGACTATTGCAAGAAACTGGACAGCCTTGTGCCAACAGATAGTTTTGTTACCAGTAGGGTGAAATCATGCTTAAAAGAGTTGGACCTTGCGGGTGGCATTGACTTTAATGGTCATTACTTGTCAGCGTTTGATGCGTATAACGAGGCAGTAACATACTACGATTTAAAGCAGCGTGGATTCAATGTACGTGGTATTCCAGAGGCATCATCATCAACCCCTGACTTTGAAGTGGAATTTACGTTTAAAGATTGGGATGGGGCTCAGAAGACGGAAAATGTGTTTCTTGAGGTGAAGTCTCTTGCATACGCAAACGGTAATGAAGAATATAAAAAGGCACAGGATGCGGCTTTTGAGAGCAATGTTCGAATAGAGGAACAACATAACAGAGGTCGCAGATTTTGCTCTTCCGAGTATTGCGTCTCGCCATTGGGAGATAAGGATACTGGACCAACTGCTGAGATAGAAGAGTTTAATAAGAAAATCTGCAACAATATCAAGCCAAGCCAGTTTAAGTATGGAAATGAGGCGGACACTATATTGTTTGTTGACATGAGCCAATATATGTTTCCTTTCAAAGTTGAGGAATGTCTGCCAGTTTTCCCTAATGTGCAAAGACACTATTCAGCAAGCGGAAGGTTATGGATGATTGCATTTGGTATAGAAGGGGAGCGAATTTTCTCTTGGCCAGAATTTGAGGGAAAAGGTAACTTTGACAAGCTATTGGAAAAGCCAGGAATTCTGAATTGTGATGAATTTAGTTGCATAAAAGGTATTATATTCTGCTCTGGTTCTGAAAAAGGAAAGAGAAAATTGTATGGTTTCTACCGATACGAGGATGAGGAACTGAAAACAACCAACTTCATCCACCATGCGTGCGATTTCGTGAATGATGATAAAAATACATATGGCTTTAAATTCTTTAAAAATCTGGAAGAGGATTTGATGAAGCGGTATGGAGGAAAGTTTGAAGAGGGGAAATACAGATATGGAGTAAAGAAATTACGGAAGAAGGGCAACAGATGGCGTTGCATGTTAGATGTGTTATTGTTGTACATAAATAGACTACGAAAATGTTGAGGAGGATAGTTAAACACTTGGCAGTTTGTATAGACTGGGTAATAGATTGCTTGAAAGAGAAAGCGAAAAAGCATCCCCTTAAAGCAATGATTGTAGCGTATGTCTTTATCGTGGTGGTGTTTGCAACTGTCAACTGGCTAATATTCTTCAATAACTCTACGGCATATTTGATTTCTGACCAGTTGAACAAATATGTTGAGAGATATGAGTTTTTGCAAACTGATATAGACCTAGCGGCATATCATAGAAATGCCAAGGACAGCATGCCCATAACTATCAGCGAATTCAGCAACATGATAATGCCGGACTTGGAGAAACTGCAATCTACAAATGACTCCCTGATATTGAAAAAGGATGCAATTAAGAAATTAAAAGTACAGTGGGATTCATTGAGCCGCATTGCTTCGAAAATGATGACTGATTCTGTTAATAAGGTCAGGGTAGAGCTGCTATCAGGTTATCAAGAACGGATAGATAGCCTGGAACGTTATTTGGAAGGCAAGGACACTACCAAAATGATTATAGAAGGTAAGTATGTGGAATTGGCGCAGTTGCAGTACGAGTATGCAAAGAGGAAAGCTAAAGTTGAGGCAATGTTCGGTCAGTATATAGGAAACTTTATACCAGACAGTCTCTCACATCAGATAAGGAGGTGCAATGATGGTTACATACAGTTGACGTGGGACATTCAGGAAGTGGAAAGCGAGCGCAGGAATGTAACGTCGAGAATCAGACAATCGGCTGTTGATTTCCATGCTAACAGAAGGAATTCTGTGAGTTGGATGGACTTTCTATACTATAGCATCTGTGTTAGTACGACCGTGAGTTTCGGGGATATAGCTCCGAATAACGGGGCTACGAGGTTTGCGGCAATACTAGAATTGCTGATATGCCTGTTTGTTGTTGGGTTTATTGTGGATGGGATTATTAAGAAGAAGGAATAAAGGAATGATAGGATCACTGGATAAATCATATAATCGCCCCATTTTAGTGGACGAAGACCATTTACGGTATCTGGCGGGTATCGTGGAGGAGAGGTTTTGTGCTGTGGAATATGAAATAAAAACGATCGATGGTGCTAAATATAAATTGCCAACTATCGATGATTTGATAACATATAATAATCCAGATTCGAGGAAAATAGTAAGTATTTCGATTAGTGGATACAAAAATAAAGATGGTAATGGCTACTATCCAGAATTCTCGATTTCACTTTTCGATATGTCGGAATATGATGCATCTTGTATCCTGACATTAAAGAAACTGGAGGAAGCTGAAATTACACACATAACCCAAAGAGTAGATGAATTTGTGAAGAGCACTAAGACTGCTTATTGGTGGCTTCACAGGCCTTCATTTTATGTTGCGCTGGGATTCATATTTTACTGTGTAGTGGTTGCATATTATTATTTGAGCCTAGGCATGGAGCAATGGTCAATGAAAGAAAACAAGACCTCATTATTGACAGGATGGTCGTTCATTTGTATGTTGACCTCAGTATATGGTATCAGGAAGATTGTGGATTACCTCTTTCTTGAAGGGGGCTTTGTTATAGGAGAGCAGAAAAAGTTTATGAAGAAAAAGGATAAGACAAGGAACTTTATCTTTATAACGATTATATGCACGATTATCTTGGGAGTAATGTCGGGACTGATTGTAAACTTTATTTCTTCGTGAATATACTAACGAGAGGAGTAAAGGAAAGATGATGCAAGAGGTGAGGTGACGAAGCGGAGCTGGAAATATGAATATTAGGAATTGTGGATGAAAGATAAAAAGTATGAAGAGGTATGGGCAAAAGGGTGGTCATGCCTCTTTATGGTTCGAAAAAGGAATGATGGAAACGACTACATTAACGCTTATGGGTTTATTTGCTAATTTTGCTATTTCATATGCTGCAAATAATGTTTCTACATTGCGGGATTTGATTAACCGTAAAAAGGGACTTGGTGACAGAATCGATGAGTGTTTTAAAAAAGCACTCAAGAGATGGGTCTGTCAATAGAGGCGTTAGAGATATAGAAAAGAGTAGAATGAATACTCATCTTCAGGATCTGCAAAAAGTCTTAGAAGGAAATGAGATACCAGAATCATACCAAGAACTTATCAAATACTGGATAGAGGAATTGAAAACCGATTCCATATGTTATGATTCCGTTATTGAGAATAAGATAGAAATTCAAAATGTAAAGCTAACCCAACACCTTGAATTCATATCTGACCAAATACAAGCTGGTTTCGAATCAAATCAACAGCAATTGTCGGAGGCTTTATCTGGCATAGAAGAAATAAAGAAACTGCTAGAGGAAACGTTGAAACTGGATGAATGGCTGCTTGAGATATTTTGAGATTCTTTTGTGTAAAATCTGCAAAAAAGATAAAATATCATATAGATAAAGATACCTTTTTCAACAAAATAGTGTATCTTTGCATTGTGATATAAAAAATGTGATGAATAGGACAACTCTTTTCCATGTATATGCGAATCTTCTTGCTGTTGGTAAGATACGCGAGATGGTGGAATATGGCAATGTGTCATATATTGGGGAAAAGTATGATAAATATAGAAATTATATAGATAAAGATATTATTAGTGTTGGAGACCTTCTTTCATATGCATATTCAGAAATGAAGAAATATTACCGTAATGAATATGTTTACAAGAATACAATCATAACTGATTTAATTAAGAAACATCGTTTCAGTACCTCAGTCATTTTTAATGAATTCAGAGTTGGAAGGTCAATTGCAGACCTTGTGTTTCTTAATGGTACAGATCGTGTGTTTGAAATAAAAACCGAATTTGATAATGATGCTCGCTTAAAAAGCCAAATTATAGATTATCAGAAAGCTTTTTCACGAGTATTTGTTGTTATTCCAGAACTCTATCTGGATAAGTATTTTGAGGAACTACCTCCAACAATAGGCATTATTGTTATGACAAAACGTGGAGCAATAAAAACAGTACGTGATGCCATTGAAGACAAATCTCATTTAGACAGTGAAGTCATGATGAAATGTCTTAGAAAACAAGAATATACGGATATTATTCGTAGATTTTATCCAATTCCCAACGTCCCTTCTATAAGGTATTTTAAAGATTGTTTGTCTCTTTTTAATCAAATTCCTATGGATAATCTTCATCCTTTATTTATAAACGTTTTAAAGATGAGGAAGCTAGGCAAAATGAGTTATTTGAAAAATGAGGTCCCAAACTATCTGAAATATTTATTGGTTAATTTGGATTTTGATGAAATCCATTACAACAAGTTAATTTCTTATCTTGAAACAAATATATACAATTATGAACTATTATCCATATCTAAGAGGTAAGCAATATGAACTCATTTCGTTAAGAGGATTAAACGAGTTTATTACAAATAGGAATATTGTATGTCCGATTATCGAGCCAGTTAAGATTAGTTCTACTCTCTCTAGAACTATATCAACACTTCAAGATAATGGCAATTCTTTTATTTTGTTGTTAAATCCAGAGTATGGAGATTATAGGAATAAAACTATTCTAGAATGCTGGGACAAACTATCAGAAATATTGGACAGAAGGATGCAAGACATTCATTTCGGGTTCCTTGCGCATGTGAAACAGAATGAGATTTCTCAGATTATTGAAGAAAAAGGATTAAATACCGTTTCTATCGTCATCAATGAAAAAGCAGAATTAACTCCCCTTCTGTCTCAATTAGTTCAATATTGTTCTTTCCAAGAAATAATTATGGCAGATAATCGTTCAACTCGTAGGCTAATGCATGGCATTGATACCAATAAAATCGTTATTAGTGATAGATTCAACTCTAAGGAAAGGAATATTGAATACCTCATAGTTGAAGATGAGTTCTTTAGCGACGATCATAAGTTTTATTCTGAAGATGGTTATTCTGGCTTTTCTGACTATGTTACTATCGGCGATAATTATACAGAGAGCGGATTCCTTCCTTATGCAGTGGCTATTCACTGGACCTATTTAGATCAGGATGAAAATTTCCGTATACGTCATTTAGTTTCTGATAGTAATGAGGATAATACTGACGTTCCTGGTAAATTTGGAGAAGCACTGCAGCATTTAATAGAGTTTGCGGACATAAATAATCTCCCCAACACCTATGCTTTGAGAGAAATGAGAAAATATCACGATTCTGGAGATTATCCTGGGCTTGGCGTATTAAAGAAACTATCAGTTCTTAATCATTTTGAACTTGTCCATAACTATTTTTCAAGATGAAGTGCTGTAAAAATTGTTTTGAAAGAGAGTCTGGTATCGGCGGTATTCTAGCTGACTACGTTTCGGATCATGGTACATGTGATTTCTGTAGAACTAGAGACGTGGATTTAGTAGAAACGCAACTCTTGACGGATATTTTTAGTCAATTACTAGATTTATATATACCCCAAGCAACAGGTACAAGACTTACGGAATGTATTTGTCAAGAATGGTTTTGTTTTTCTGATTTATCTTTGGGTAACCGAATAATGGAAGATATGATAAGGCCTGACTCTCCTTATTACTCACTAATTGGTCAACCAGTTTCTCTTAAAGAAGATATTTTAAGAGTTGAAGAAGATTGGAATAAGTTCAGTGAAAATATAAAACATTCCAATCGCTTTTTCGTAGATAACACTTCTCCTATCATAAATGAAAATAACATTTTCTTAAACCAACAAATAACGGTTCCTGCAGGACACGAATTCTTTAGGGCCCGAATAACAGACAAACCTTATCCTTTGGAAGAGAAAGAAATGAGAAACCCTCCAGTAGAATGTGCGACACCAGGAAGAGCTAATCCAGAGGGTATCTCCTACCTATATCTTGCAAATGATATAGAAACTATAATGTATGAAAGTAGAAGCTCATACCTTGACTATGTTTCTGTCGCCAAGTTCCGGGTTAATAAAGAATTGAAAATTGTATCGTTAAATAACATACAAAAAATTGACCCTTTCACACCAGATGTTAATTTACGGGATCTAATATACAATACGAAATTATTGAAGGTTATTTCCAATGCGCTTTCAAATCCTTTACGAAGCTATGAGTCCAAAATTGAATATATTCCAACCCAGTATATTTGTGAGTATATCAAATCATTAGGTTTTGATGGTGTTGAGTATTCCAGCGCTATGCATTCTAGCGGTTTGAATTATGCTTTCTTCTCTGGAGATAATTTCACTCTTGTAGATACAAATGTTTATGAAGTATCAAAGAATACAATTGAATATAAACAATTGTAAATTATTTATTTGTCTAATCCATCAGCGACTCGAGTTTGATTGCCTCAGACCGTGCGGTTTATTTAGCTAAAAATAGTTAATTAAAATGCAGGTGATTGATAATCAACATAAAATTGTTAAAAACTTAAGCTTTCAATAAAGATTGGCAATAATATCTCTTATAACTTCGTGCCTCTTGAAATAAGATAATGGGTGAATCCTGGGTTCATCGCTGTATCTTTTCCACTGTCGCAAACATATCATATACAAAGATATGTGATATGTATGTAAGCATTCGATAAAATACACGTTGTAGCAGTTGTAGTTTAGTTGTAGTTTTGCAGTCGCAATAGTGCACCCAACTACCGCTCGGCTCTGCCGCTTTG
>CADBBS010000066.1:4007-12554 GCA_902793045.1 uncultured Lachnospiraceae bacterium | reverse complement strand
ACCAGGGGTATCTTTTACGATTGAAATCATTTCGCCAGCCAAAGCATTAAACAATGTAGATTTTCCAACATTTGGTCTGCCTACTATGGCTACGATCGGTTTACTCATCGTGTTCTCCTTATAATTCGTACTTATTTCGCGTATCTAATTCGTCAGAATTATCCGCATTTCCAAGCACTTTATCAACAAAATCTTTCCCATTAGATTTTACAATAATAGGTTTCGTTTGTAAAACGCATTTTAGGTCATCTAGGCTTACATCATCGAGGAAAATGTCCTCTCCGTATTTAAGAGTGTTTGCAGGAAGCAACAACTCATCACCTAAGTCTTTTCCCTTTAATTGCTCAATTATGTCATGTCCAACTAACAAACCGGTAACTGTTATTGTATGACCAAAGAAATCGTTTATTATCTTATATACTTTTGCATCAACATTAGGGAATTTCTTCTTTATTGCATCTGCCATTTCCAAGCTGCAATTGAAAAACAATTCACCAGTTACTACAGATACATTACGGGCTCTATCATCGCCATCTATCGAATTTAAGTAATCATAAAATTCATTCAAATATGATCTAGTCATTCCAACACCATTTTCTATCTGTGGATAACCATCATAATAGTCCTCATCAGGTATTGGTGTGTCAGACATCATATAAAACTCATCAGCCGCATATACATAGTTGATTCCAAACTTTTCCTTAAATACTTTTTGCCATTTATCAACTTGTGCAATCACTTCCTTTGCCTCTTCCTTTGTAAAAGGCTCTAACTTTGCTAACCCTTCTCTATATTTTGTAAGTCCAGCTGGAACCACAGAACAACTCTTCATATTTGGAACAAACGGCATCATTTTTTCTAATGTCTCATCCAGTTTTTCTTTGTCGTTGTATCCTTTGCAAAGAACTATCTGAGCATTCATTGTAATATTGTTCTCATTTAGTTTCTTGATATATTCTAATTTTTCTCCTGCAAATCTATTGTTAAGCATTTTACATCTTAACTCTTTATCCATAGTGTGAATAGAAATGTTTATTGGGGATAAATTATATCTGATAATTCTATCTACATCATCGTCAGTCATGTTGGTTAGTGTTACATAGTTTCCTTGAATAAATGAAAGTCTAGAATCATCATCTTTAAAGTAAAGAGTTCTTTTTCTATGTCTATCTCCCAAACTTCACCCTCGCTGTCTTCTATCTCAACAGTTAGGTTTGAAGACTCGCTAAAAAGATGGTAATCAAAAACATCCTTGATTTCATTACCATCAATCGATACTAGATAATCACCGCTTTTAATCTCAAGCTGATCTGCTATTGAATTTTCTACTACATCTTTTATTAAATGCTTTTTCATAATTACATTCCGCCAAAAACATTTTCTAAATATGTTATCTCATCATTTTCAATCAACAAAGCATCTATGCTAAACATTGAATTGTTCAAATGATTTATCATTATATAAAACTGTGCAATCTTAGAAATTTTCAAAAGTTTTTTCTGACTTATCGCGTAATGAACACCACCAGCCACATTGCTTTTTCTAAACTTAATCTCAATAAACCTTATAACATTATCTTTTTGTGCTATAACATCTATCTCGCCAATCTTGCACTTAAAATTTCTCTCAAGAATTTCAAAGCCATTTTCTTCTAAATAAGAAATAGCCAAGTCCTCTTGCAGACTTCCAATTACTCTTGTATTCATACAATCCCCCTTTGTATTTATATGAAGTTTTTTATAAAAGTTTTTCTATGAATAGGTGTTGGTCCAAGCGTCTTAATAGCCTCAATATGTTTGGCAGAACCATAGCCTTTGTTGGATGCAAAATCGTATCCAGGATAGATTTTGTCATATTCAACCATCATGGCGTCTCTAGTTACTTTAGCAACAATACTAGCTGCCCCAATAGAAATACTTGATGCATCTCCTCTAATAATCGGCACTTGTTTTACATCAACACCCGGTATTTTAACTGCATCATTTAGTAATAAATCTGGCTGCGGATTGAGTTGATGAATAGCCATCTTCATGGCATTGTATGTGGCTTGCAAGATATTTAGTTCATCAATCTCTTCTGGAGTGCACAATGCTGTAGACCATGCAACCGCTTTTTCAGTTATTTCTTTATATAACTCTTCACGCTTTTTAGCAGTTAGTTTTTTTGAATCATTTATATATAATATGTCACAATCTTTTGGCAATATAACCGCTCCAGCTACCACCGGCCCCGCCAAAGGCCCCCTACCTACTTCATCTATTCCACAAATAAAGTTATAGTCACTGTATTTGTTCTCATAAAAAGATAGTTTCTTAATTCTCTCGAGTTCTTTCTCATAATCTTGTATCTGTTTTTCAGCCTTTTTTACTAAAGCCTTTACACCAGACCTTTCATCACTTGAATACTTAGATATGAACTCAGCTAAAGAATCAACTTTATATTCTTTTAATTCATTTTTAATGTCATTAATGCTATTCATTTTTATAACCTATCTAATGTAATCTTTCCAAGTTTTCCACTTCTAAACTCATCTAAAATAATTTTGGAAGCCTTATCTAAGTCAAGTTTATTTCCAGGTAATTTACAATTTCGAACATCAGCCACTTGATACATTTCTTCTACAATATCTTCGTTTCCTTCTATATTAAATCTATTCTTTAAAATATCAGAATAGTTTTCTCTTGTCTTCTTAATAAACTGAAAAGCTAACTCAGCAGCATCTAGATTATTATCATTCATAGATCCAACTAGTGCTAAGTTCAAACCAATTTGCTCGTCATCAAACTTAGGCCAAAGGATTCCTGGAGTATCTAACAATTCAAGATTCTTACCAATCTTAATCCACTGTTTACCTTTTGTAACACCTGGTTTGTTTCCAGTCTTAGCAACAGAGCGTTTAGCATAAGAATTAATAAATGTAGATTTTCCAACATTTGGAATTCCAACTACCATTGCTCTAATTGGTCTATTAATTCCTTTTTTCTTGTTAGCTTCTATCTTTTCCTTACAAGCTTCTTCTATAGCTCTGTCAACTATTTTGGCTAAAGAGTTAACTCTAGAATCAACTTTTAAAACAGTATATCCTTTGTCTTTGAAGTACTTATCCCACAAAGCATTTTGTGTATCATCAGCTAAATCAGATTTATTTAAAATTACTAGACGTGATTTGTTTTGTCCTAGACTATCAATATCCGGATTTCGGCTACTCAAAGGAATCCTAGCATCTAATAATTCGATAACTAGGTCTACCAATTTAATATCTTCTCTCATTTGTCTGATGGCCTTTGTCATATGGCCAGGATACCATTGATAATCCATAATAATTCCTTTCTTTTACGCCCTTAATATAATAACACAAAAAGAAAGGAACGAGTATATCTCGTTCCTTAAAAAGTTCTTATTTAACTAATTCTTTAACCTTAGCAGCCTTACCAACTCTAGCCTTAATGTAGTTAAGTTTAGCACGTCTAACCTTACCTTCTCTTACTACCTCAATCTTAGCGATTGTTGGTGAGTAAAGTGGCCAAGTCTTTTCAACACCTACACCGTTTGAATCTTTTCTTACAGTGAATGTTGTTCTGTTTCCGCCGCCTTGTTTTTTAATTACAAGTCCTTCAAACTTCTGAATTCTTTCACGGTTACCTTCCACAATCTTAGCTGATACTACGATAGTATCACCAACTTTGAAGTCTGCTACTTCTTTCTTCTGTGATTCTTCGATATCCTTGATTAGTTCATGAGTTTTAACTGGAACTTTTTCTTTCTTTGGTTCTTCTGCTGGAGCTTCCTCAGCTTCTTCTGATTCTTCTGCAGTTTCTTCTGTCTCTTCTGTAGCTTCAGTTTCTTCTGTGGCATCTTCTTCCACAGCTTCTTCAATCTCTTCTTCAGCTTCCTCAGCAGCCTCATCTACTGTCTCAACAGCTTCTTCAACAGCTTCCTTAACTTCTTCAACAGTCTCTTCAACTGCCTCAGCTACCTCTTCAGCTGCTTCTGCAAGATCTTCTTTAACTTCTTCAGCTACTTCTTTTACTTTTTCATCTGCCATAATTTGCCTCCTTTTTTATTACGATGTTCTTAATACATTTGTAACAGAGGACCATCTTTTATTAATACAGCATTATGTATACTAACACATATATGGGCTATGTGCAAGAATAAATTACTGTTTAATCACTTTTAATTGAATCTAAAAATTCTCTATCTTTATCGCTTAAATCAGCGCTTTCAAGCATATCTGGCCTTCTCTCATACGTCCTCTTCAAAGACTCCTGCCTTCTATATTCATCTATCTTTGCATGATTACCAGACAAAAGGATTTCTGGGACTTCTTTTCCATTAAATTCAGCTGGTCTTGTGTACTGTGGATGTTCTAGTAATCCATCTTCAAAGCTCTCTGTCACAGCTGAATCATCATTATTTAATACCCCAGGCACTAATCTTGTTATTGAGTCAATAACAACTAGCGCTGGTAATTCTCCTCCAGTTAACACATAATCACCAATAGAAATATTATCAGTAACTATTTCTTCTAATATTCGCTCGTCCACACCCTCATAATGTCCACAAAGAATAACGATATCTTTTTCCTCGGCAAAGGACTTGGCATCAGACTGCTCATACGTTTTACCTTGAGGTGTCATATAGATAACCCTGGGTTTATAGCCTAATTCTTGTACAATATCTTGATAAGCATCGTAAATAGGTGGCGCTTGCATAACCATACCTGCACCTCCACCATAAGGATAATCATCTATCTGGCCATAGTCATTATCTGCATAATCTCTTATATTAATAGCTTTTACACTAATTTTTTCATCAGTAATTGCTCTTCCTGTGATACTTGTCATAACAGCTTCTTGTATCATCTCAGGAAAAAGCGTCAAAACATAAAAATTCATAATTAATCTAATAGTCCATCCATTATATGAACTGTGATCTTTTTATTCTCCAAATCTTTTTCCAATATGCACTCTGGAATAGATGGAAATAAAACTTCTTTTCCTTCATCTGTTTTTATAACATAGACATCGTTAGCGCCAGTTTTTAAAACATCTAGTAAAGTTCCAAAATGATTTCCATCATCCGTTACTATATCAGCACCAACCATATCTGCAACATAAAACTCACCTTCGTTCAAAGGTATGGCATTTTCTCTATCTACATAGAGTTCCATTCCTTTTAACCCCAAGATGTCGTTCATATTGTTATATTCTTCAAAACCTAGAACAACCATATTTTTAACATACTTAACACTTTTAATATGAAGTTCTTTGTATGTACCGTTTTCATCTAAATAAATTGTTTCTAGATCTTTAAAACGAGTGGCATCATCCGTAGTAGGATAAACCTTCACTTCGCCTTTCACACCGTGTGAATTTGCAATCACACCTACCCTAAAATAATCTAACATTAATAATCCTCAAAAATCATAATACTGGGTAGCCCAAAACGGACTATCCCAGTAAATTACACTTGCTCAAATTATTGGATTTCAACCTTAACTCTTTTGTCAGTCTTTGAAGCAGCTGCTCTAACAACTGAGCGGATAGCCTTAGCTATTCTTCCCTGCTTACCAATAACTTTGCCCATGTCACCGTCTGCAACATGCAAAATAACAACGATTTCTCTGTCATTCTCTGTCTCTGTCACAACAACTTCATCAGGAGAATCAACAAGTGCTTTAGCAATTGTCTCTACTAATTCTTTCATGAATACTTCCTCCTAATATTATTTTTCAATACCGGCAATCTTCAAAAGCTTTCCAACAGTCTCAGTTGGCTTAGCTCCTGTAGCTAACCATTTCTTAACAGACTCCTCGTTTACGTCAAATACACTAGGGTCCTTACTTGGATCATATGTACCGATTTCTTCGATAAATCTACCATCTCTTGGTGATCTAGAATCAGCTACAACGATTCTGTAAAAAGGAGCTTTCTTTTTACCCATTCTCTTTAATCTGATTTTTACTGCCATTTTTCTACCTCCAAATAATTTTTGAATATATATCAAGAAATATTAATTTCTAGATTAACTATTTTAGAAATCTATTTCACGATAACTTAACTAAAAACCGAAAGGCAACTTCATACCCTTCATACCTTTTTTGCCTTTACCGCCCATCATACCATTCATGTTTTTCATCATTTTCTTAGCTTGCTCAAACTGTTTTGTTAGACGGTTTACTTGAGCCACATCTACACCAGCTCCATCTGCAATCCTTCTTTTTCTTGATGGATTAATTAAATCTGGATTGTTTCTTTCTTCTGGTGTCATAGAATAAATAATTGCTTCTATCTGAGTTAATTGTTTTTCACTTGGTAACATATCTTCTGATACTTTGTTACCCATTCCAGGCATCATCTTTAATATAGATGAAAGTCCACCCATGTTATTGATTTGGCCCATATACTCAAGATAGTCGTCATATGTAAACTCTGCTTTCTTTAAGCGAGATTCCATCTCTTTGGCTTTCTCTTCATCGATAGTTTGCTCTGCCTTTTCTATAAGAGATAAAACATCTCCCATTCCAAGGATTCTAGAAGCCATTCTGTCAGGATAAAACTGCTCTAGATCGGAAAGTTTTTCTCCCATACCAACATACAATATTGGTTTACCTGTAACTGCTTTAATTGATAATGCGGCACCACCTCTTGTATCACCATCTAATTTAGTAACGATTATACCGTCAATGCCAATCTTCTCATCAAATTCTTTAGCAACATTTACAGCATCTTGACCAGTCATAGCATCAACTACTAACAATGCATCATCAATCTCTATAGTATCTTTGATTTCAACCAGCTCATCCATCATGTCTTCATCAATATGAAGTCTTCCAGCTGTATCAAAAATCACTGTATTGTAATTGTTCTGCTTAGCGTGTTCAATAGATGCTTTAGCTATATCAACAGGTTTGTTTTTATCTCCCATTGAGAAAAACGGCACGTCCTGCTTTTGGGCATTAACCTTTAACTGTTCAATAGCCGCTGGTCTATATATATCTAATGCCACTAATAATGGTTTTTTCCCTTGAGCTTTCAACTTTCCAGCTAGCTTAGTTGCTGTAGTCGTTTTACCTGCTCCCTGGAGACCCATCATCATAATGACAGATATTTCATTTCCACTTTTAAGAGAAAGTTCAGTAGTTTCTGAACCCAAAAGCTCAGTTAATTCTTCGTTAACAATCTTAATTACCATTTGACCTGGCGTAAGTGAAGTCATTACCTCCTCGCCTAAAGACTTTTCAGTAACATCCTTAACGAAGTTTTTAACTACTTTAAAATTAACATCAGCTTCTAAAAGAGCAATCTTAACTTCTTTCATTGATGCTTTTATATCATCTTCTGTAAGTTTTCCTTTGCTCCTTAAGCCTTTAAATATATTTTGTAATTTGTCAGATAAACTTTCAAATGCCAAAATTCATACCTCTAATAGTTTTCTAGAATATTTTCTGCGATCTGTTTTATTTCATTATCATCAGTAATTTCGCAAATTTTTTCTATGTCTTTTTTAGTATTGTTAAACTTTTCAATTAGTTTAAGTTTTGCTTCATACTCATTTAGTGTTTTATCACATCGTTTAATAAGATCATGTACGCCTTGTTTAGAGATTCCTTTTTGTTCAGCAATCTCAACCAACGACAAATCATTTAAAACATAATCTTCATATATTTCTTTTTGGTGATCTGTAAGCAATTCACCATAGAAATCATATAACAATGAACTTTTGTAAATGTCTTGCATAAAGCCCCCTTTTTTTGACCAAGACATATATTACAATAAAAAAATAAAGGTGTCAAGCATTTTTCCTTGACACCTTATATACTATGATTATTATTAATAAAATCAGTATTCCGACTATTGTAAGCAACAATCCAATCTTTACACCTGGAGTAGAGTAAGTAAGTTCTATTTTATGCTTACCAGCTTTTAGAATAACTCCACTGTTCATGTAGTTTACTTTCTTTAAGCGCGTTTCTTTTCCATCTACTTTTAATTTCCAACCATCTGAATATGGGATATTCAAGCAAAGTAATTTTTCTTTGTCGAGGGAAATATCTCCCGTAATCTTATTAGTTTTAATCTTGACATTTTCTAAACTGTTTTTTCTAAGAGCATTTACTTTTTCTTCGTATCCGTCAAATGATTGCTCTACCACCTCAATATCGTCAAATCTGTAAGTACCAGGCTGTTCAAAAGTAATAGTAACTTTATCACGTTCAACATCTGAATAACACATATTGATGGCAAAATTCTTTCTATTGTTAAAGTAGGATTTGTCATCCCTGTAGTTCAACAGTAATTTGTTAACTTCGCCACAACTTACATATATTCTAGAGTAATCATCTTCTGTGTAATATCTATACTTGTTGCTAATTAAGTTTTGCTCGCCCACAGACAATGTATCATACATATTCTTGTTAGCATCCATCTCGCTTTTCTGTGCAAATGTGAAGTTTTTGAAATTAACAAACAAATTCTTTTTAGGCGCGCAATCAATATTTAAATCAATTTTACTTTGGCCTCTGTTAACAACTATTTGGTTTTT
>CADBBS010000066.1:0-3974 GCA_902793045.1 uncultured Lachnospiraceae bacterium | reverse complement strand
TTTTTATCAGTTGATTTAAACTCATTTGATCTAGCAAGATTATCTTCTTTTTCTACAATAGCAGATTCCAGCATCAATTCTTCTTTTTTGATACCGTCAAACTTGCTAGCTTGTTTTTCAGTCACAGTATTATCATATGTATATCCAAGCGGCATAGCATATTGATTTTCATAAACATTATAATCTGCAGAGTAAGCATGTTTGGTGCATACTTAAAATAAGTATCGATCAATTTATAACCGTATGGTACTTTTGCTAATTCACCCTCTTCTGCTACAAAGTACTTAACAGACGATAATGATGAAAGGATTGTTCTTTGATCATTACCATAATAATAGAATAAACCGTACTCTTTATTATCGATCTCTCTTAGATAATTTTGAATATTTATATTTCCAAGACTCCAGTAATAACCGATACCATTTCTATTAAATATAGTTGATGTATTACTTGCATTGTCTAGTTTAAAGTATTTGTTGCTTATATCAGAATAAATCGAGTTCTTCAAAACAACATTTACTTTCAGGTTCATATCTTCATATCTTTGTTATTCAAGTACTCATCATCCGTGGATGAGAAACGATAAAACGACTTGTCTTCAACGTGGTTTTTAATATCGTTTGAGATAGTACTTTCATACGAAGGATAAACTTCGCCCATTGCTATAAATTCAGAAACATAGTTTCCTTCTGTAACGCTAAATATATAAAAGGCATTAAGCGCTATTCCAGCTATAACAAATACAAATATTATTCTTATCTTATACTTAAACCATTTTGTTTTATGATTGTTAATAAAACTTAACAAGAATAACATTACAGAGAATAACAAGATCTGGAAAATAACACTTTCCTTTCTTGTGTTTCTCATAACCAAAATTAAAACAAAATAGATCATTAAAAATACAGTCAGCTTTTTATGAGTAAATACTTTTATCGAAATAATTTCTTTCCAATAATATGCAACTGTATATGCACAGAGGAACACATATGCCCATATCCATCTGTTGCAGGCATATGACATACCATTCATAAATGAACCCAAGAAAGGCACCAACATAACAATCAATGAAACAACAAATAGAATTATCTTTTGTACATCACGTTTGTGGAAAGCATAGTAAGCACCAACCAAAGCAATTGGAGATACACCAATATAATTCCAATGTCCGCTACTATCATTTGAAATCATTCCTGATAATAGTTTTTGATAATACTTGAACTCATAAACTATTGGAACAATTCCACCCTCAATAGTTCTCGAATCTTGTATAAATATAAGAACAGTTGGAATAAACAAAACACATGCTATTGAGACACCAACCAAAGAAAAACCTAGTAGTTTTAAAAGAGTTGTAAATATTTTCGGTTTTTCATCTCTATATAGATATATAACTCTTACTAAAGCATAGACAACTGTAATAATTGCAACCATATAGAAAAAGTAAAAGTTACTGATTACACATATCGCGATTGATACGATAAACAAATATGGTTTTTTACCTTTAAGAATCTTTTCTAAACCAGCTAAAACTAATGGTAAGAAAATCATAGGTAAAATAAAGAATGGATGCCTTACGCCAGAATGAATTGCGTAAACACAAAATACATAAATGATAGCACCTACTACTCTACCATTTCCTCTAACTCCTCTTTCTCTTGTGTAGTACATAAAGAAAACACCAGCTAGATACATGCGTACCAAAATCAAGAACGCATAAAGGAATTCTGTAAATCTAGTAGGAACCGCTACCGACAAAAGGTTTAGTGGATCTCCGATAACATAGTAATTAAAGGTAGTTAAAACATCACCACCATATCCAATAGTAAAATTCCACATTGGGAACGTAAATGTATGCTCGATAAAAACGCTTCTAACAATTTGTCTTAACCACTGTCCATAATATGAAAGAGCAATAACATGCTGATCATATCCGTCCACGTGCCAAACAAATGACTTACTATTGATAATAAAATATATGTAAGTAAGTAAAGCTGTCAAAGCAAACACAAGTGTATATTTAATTTTGTTGTTTTTAATTCTTAAACTCATTCTACAAATAATGCCTCAATAAATTCTTCTGAATCAAATTTTTGTAAATCTTCAATAGATTCACCAATTCCAATATATTTAACAGGAATGCCTAGTTCTGATTGAATTGCCACAGCTATTCCACCTTTAGCTGTCCCATCCATCTTCGTGAGAATTACTCCCGTAATATCTGCACACTCTTTAAACTCTCTCGCCTGCGCCAATGCATTTTGACCTGTTGTCGAATCTAGAACGATAAAGTTCTCTCTTCTAACTCCTGGCATTTCCTTATCAATAATCTTATCAAGTTTTGCCAACTCATTCATTAGATTCTTTTTATTGTGAAGTCTTCCTGCTGTATCACAAATAATAATATCAGAATTTTTATTTTTAGCAGACGCTATTGCGTCAAATAAAACCGAGCCCGGATCTTGTCCTTCATTACCTGAAACAATATCCACTTTCGCTCTATTAGCCCACTCTTCTAATTGTTCTTTCGCTGCCGCTCTAAATGTATCACACGCAGCAAGCATAACATTTTTGCCATTATTTTTAAACTGACAAGCTAGTTTTCCAATTGATGTGGTTTTACCAACTCCATTTACTCCAATCACTAAAACAATTGATTTCTCATTTTCAAAGTCATAAGCATTTTCGCCCAAATCCATTTGTTCAGTTAAGTTTTCTTTTAAAAGATCTTTGCATTCAATTGGGTCTTTAATACCTTTGTCTTTGACTTCATCTTTTAGAGAATCAATTATTTCTTCTGTTGTCATCATCTCTTCAAGTTCTTCGTAGAAGTCGTCATCAATACTTGAAAAGGCATTGAATATACTATTAAAACCAGAACTAATACTAGTCCTGGTTTTTGTTAGCCCATTCACTAATTTGTCAAAAAACTTTCCTGCCATATTTCACCTTATTTTTTATCTAATGGATTGTCCTCAAATGTACTCTCAAGTAAGTCAACTGATACAAGAGTTGAAATACCTTTCTCCTGCATTGTAATTCCGTAAAGTCTATCTGCAGAGTTCATAGTACCACGTCTGTGAGTAATAACGATAAACTGTGTATTTTCTGTTAGTTTGTGTAAGTAATCAGCAAATCTAATAACGTTTGTACCATCAAGTGCTGCCTCAATCTCATCAAGCAAACAGAATGGAGATGGTTTCAAGTTCTGAATTGCAAACATCAAACTGATAGCTGTTAATGCTTTCTCACCACCCGATAGTTGCATCATATTCTGAAGTTTCTTTCCTGGTGGCTGTGAAATAATATCAATACCAGCATCCAAAATATCATCAGCTTCTGTAAGTTCGATTGTTCCCTTACCACCGCCAAATAATTCTTTGAATACATTGTCAAACTCAACTTTAATCTCAGCGAATTTCTCTTTGAACTGCTTGCGCATTCCAACTTCTAATTCATCGATAATCTTTAACAAGTTTTCTTTAGCTTCCATCAAATCATCGTGCTGAGCCTTCATAAATGTGTAACGCTCATTAACTTCTTTGTATTCCTCAATAGCGTTAATGTTAACATCACCTAGACTTCTCATCTCACGTCTGATTTCTGAAATCGCATTTTTAATATCCGCCTTCGCCAAAGGCTCCTCTGGCTTAAGCTCTAGAGCATTTCTGTATGTGAGTTCATATTCTTCCCACATATATGCTTCTTTATTTGCAGTCTTTTCTTCCAAAGATTCTTTCTGTGAAGTTAGACGATAGATTTCTTTGTCGAGGTCAGTAATCTTTTCACTTAACTGTTCTCTCTTCTCAAAGAACTCTTTATGCTCTTTATTCTGCTGTTCTTTCTTAGCCTTAGCTTCTTCAATATCTTTTTCTAACTGAACAATAGATTCTTTTGAAGTTTCAATTTCCTTCTGGCAGTTTTCAATTGCTTCATTTCTAGCAGAAATTTCATCAATATTTTCTTTAGAGTTA
>CADBBS010000065.1 GCA_902793045.1 uncultured Lachnospiraceae bacterium | reverse complement strand
ACAGAACAAACTTTTCTGTCTCTACCTTTTCTCTCGAATCTTACTACACCATCGACAGTAGCAAATAATGTATCATCACCACCACGGCCAACATTTACGCCTGGGTGAATTCTTGTTCCACGCTGTCTGTAAAGAATGTTTCCAGCTTTTACAAACTGACCGTCAGCTCTTTTAGCGCCAAGTCTTTTTGATTCTGAATCTCTACCGTTCTTAGTAGATCCAACACCCTTTTTGTGAGCGAAGAATTGAAGGTTCATCTTCAACATATCTATACCTCCCTAAATTCTAATGAAATAAACTCTTTGTAATCTTTTGCCAAATTCTCTAGTCCAAAAACTAATGAATCTAACAATACTTGGGATTCTTTAGATGGCTTTTCTTCAAACTTGAAATCAATCATTCCATCTTCTTCATTAGTATTAACTACAAATCTGTCATCCATAAATTCTTCTACGGAGTTTATAAAATTTATAGTTAATGCAGAAATCCCTGCGCATACGATATCTTTGCCGGCGTCTTCATATCCAGTATGTCCAGATACCTTAAAACCTGTAAAAATATCATTCTGCTTATAAACTGTAATATTTGTCATATCACACCACCTTAAGCATTGATCTTATCAATCTTTACTTCTGTGTACTGCTGTCTATGACCGTTTTTCTTGTGATATCCTTTTTTAGGCTTATACTTGTAAACAGTTACTTTTTTAGCTTTACCTTCAGCCACTACAGTAGCATCTACGCTAGCGCCGTCCACTAAAGGATTACCAACCTTCACGTCTTTACCACCAACTAAAAGTACTTCGTCAAAAGTGAACTTATCATCAGCCTTTGCATCAAGCTTTTCAACTCTCAATACATCGCCTTCTTCCACTTTATACTGTTTACCACCTGTTGATATAATTGCGTACATTGGGCACCTCCTATTACTCAATACTCGCCAAACTTCGGTGATTGCTAATGCAATACTTTAAACCTCGCTGTGCGGCAACTATAAAAATATAACATATGCACAAATTAGTGTCAAGTCCGATAAACACTATATTTTTGGCATAAAAAATGGTGCCTCCGGCAAAGGAAACACCATTATTTTTATCATTTTATGTTAGATTTTTTCTGTACTGTGAAGGTGTAAGTCCTGTAATGTTTTTAAACGTCTTCATAAAGTGTTTTTCATGCTCATATCCTACTGCTTTTGATATCTCATGCACCTTCATATCAGTCTCAACTAATAGTTTCTTTGCTTCACCAATTCGAATATTCTTCAAATAGTTTACAAAGTTAGTTCCAACATATCTCTTAAATGTATATGAGAATAATGAATAGTTCATTGAAATGTGGTTTGAAACAACCGCCATATTCAAATCCTTGCTGTAATTAGCCTTAATATACTCAACAGCATCATTCATCTTCTTTATAGTCATATGCTCATCAGCATCGTTGTTAACTAATTCGTCGAAGCGATCAACCCACTGTCTTAGTACTTCCATATACTCATCTAAGTTCTGGAATCTATACATATCAAGAATTTCTTTTACTTCGTTTTCTTTGTCGCCAAGCATACTCTTGTAAATATTCATGGCTGTAGTTATGATGATACGAACTTGCTCTTGGAACTCATCAATTGAATACTTGTGATTCTTTACACCTTGCATAAAGATTTCTAGCTGCTTTAGAGCTTCATTCATCTTATTTGAACAAATAAGGTTAGCTGTATGCATCATAAGCTTAGCGCCGTACTCATATTCAAATACAGGCTGATTGAACTCAGAGAAATCAACTACATGTTCAGAAATCATAAACGCAGTCTTTCTCATTTCCATAGCTTCACAAAATGCTTGTTTCAAATCAAGAACATTTGTAAATGGAGTTGAGATACCAACGTAAAGATTTTTAATCTTGTTAACAACCTCATCTTTATATCTGACATCACAGATAATCATATCTAAGAACTCTTCGCCCTTGATGAAGTAATATTTATCTTCCTTAGTGTAATCTTCAGTATCCTCTCCTGCACTCAAGCAGAACACGATATATTCATTAAAATTCAAATAAGGCTTTGCATCATCACAGATACTCTTAACCTCATTTGGACTGATGTTATCATAAAACATCATATAACTAACTCTCTGGAAAACAGACTTTCTAGTTTTGTAGAATTTCTGCATTTCCTCAGAGCAATACTCTAGAAGTTTTTCTATCTTTTTCTTGTTGATTGGTTTAACAACATACTGTTTAACACCATTAGTAAACAAATCAACAGCAAATTCAAAGTCTTCATGTTCGCTGATAACACATGTTAAAGGAAGTTTTTTGTCTTCCTTTAATTTCTTAACCATAGCAATACCATTTAGATCTGGCATCACAACATCAGTAAACATTACATCAATATCATTTTCGTTTATGATATCAATTGCTTCTTTTCCGTTCGAGCACTCAAATACTCTCTCTACTTTAACCTCTGATGCATCGATGATCTTTTTGATTTTGTCGATATCTTTCTTCTCATCATCAACAATCAATAACGTTCTAATCATTTCCTACCTCACCCAAAATTTCATTTAAAGATTTTCTGTTTTTCTTTCTCGTAATTTCAAGTAATCCTAACTTCGTAAATCCCACTATATTGCATACAACATTATCTTGTTTAGATAGTTCAGTCATATGCTTCGTTAGTTCTTCGTAGTACTCTTCCCTCATATTAATAAAGTCAACAATGATAATTCCAGAAATGTTTCTAAGCTTTAGATGTTTCATAATATAGTCAGCCGCTTCAAAGTTAATGGCTTTTATATTTTCATCTCTGTCCTTCTTAGCAACATTTTTTCCGCTGTTTACATCGATTGATGTCAACGCTTCTGTATGCTCAATCACAAGATAAGCTCCAGAATCCATCCACACTTTTTTCGACAAAACATCTTTAATTATCTTTCCGAGTCTATAAGTATTTTCTATCGAAATACCACTGTTACTATTATATAACAAGTTTTGAATTTTTGCACCTTCTAAATTTTGAGATACCAAATTGTTGTCAGTTATTATTTCAGCACCATCATTAGACATTTTTTTGCAAATATCTGTCATATAGTCTGTCTTATGCAAACATGCCTTAGGTGATGCAAATTCAAACTTGCGTTTCACTTCACTCAAGTCTTCTTCTGGCAATTCGAGTTTTGTCGTCAAAAGATAATCTTTGGTCTTTAAAGGATCAGCTTTTACTTGAACTAAAATCTTATCTCCAGGCTTTACTTCTTGTTCTATCTTTAAGAATCCTTTTTTGCCATCTCCAAACTCTACAAAAGCGCTCGACAAATTCTTTGCAACATCTTTTACAATGCCACAATAAACATTGCCCACTTCGGAATCTGAGAAATCATAAATCATTTCAATCTCATCATCCACCAAGTGAAAGCCTAGCAATATATCTTTATAAAAATTTGATATAACTATCTTGTCCAATCTACACTTCCTCTAATGGAATTAATTTTCCATCTTTCTCATAATACATTTCTAATCTTGTCATTCTTAAAAACTCTGGTGCTTCTTTATCAGTAAACTTGCAAAGAGCTTCTACAACTAAATTAGGTTTTAGATTTGCCTGACTACCATGAGCTAAACAAACAAATAATTTATCACCTTGTTTTTCCAACTTATAGATCATTGGTTTTATATCAACAATCTTCTCACTCTTCTTAGTTTTCTTTAACACTTCAATTTTATTCTGACTTAAAAACTTATCAATTGTTTCTTCGTCGAAGTCTACGTCAACTAAATAATCTGCAGCCGCCAAAAGCGCCATACTCTTTTTAGCATCGTCTGGAAGTTTAATATACTTAAGCACTTGGATTTCATCTACTGTGTGTTCATTTAGTACTTTAACAGCATATTCTGGATCTATCTCAGAATTAGTTTCTATATCAAAATATTCACCTTTACTTTCAATACCAACACTGAGTGGTGATGTGAATGACATTATTTGATGAGGATGATAGCCTTGAGAATATGTTACATCAAGCTTTGCTCTTCTAATTAGTTTTTGGAAATATCTCATCACATCAAGGTGTCCAATGAATTTCACACTTCCAGTTTTAGAAAATTTAATTCTAGCTTTCATTAGAAACACCTCCTTTGTCTTGGAGACATACCCCGCAACCATATGATGCAACTCCACAACCTGCACATTTTTCTCTACAGTTAGGAGTTACCGCTTCTTCTTTTGCTCTATTCCATTCGTCTAACAAGAACTTCTTTGTCACACCTACATCGATCATATCCCAAGGGAATATTTCATTGTCGTCGCGGGTTCTTGTTAAATAGAAATCCATATCCACGCCTGTTTTTTCAATTGCCTCTTTCCAAAGTTCGGCATTATGATGTTCAGACCAAGCGTCATAAATTCCACCGTGCTTATAAACATACACAAGAAGTTCTGAAAGTCTTCTGTCTCCGCGCGCAAACAATCCTTCAAGCACACTTATATCAGATGTGTGGTATTTAAAACTAATACTCTTTCTATTTAAAGTTTCTTTTAATTTATCTTTTACTAATCCTGCTCTATGCAAGAACTTTTCTTCACTACACATTGGTGCCCATTGGAATGGTGTAAATGGTTTTGGTACAAAGAAAGATGAACTAGCATTCACCTGACATCTTCCCATTCTCTCTTCTTTAGGAACAGTGTCATAGTAAAGCATTGCAATATCTTCGCACAGATCCATAATAGCCTCAGCATCTTCATCTGTCTCAAAAGGCTGGCCAAGCATAAAGTATAACTTAACCTTTTTCCAACCACCTTTAAAAGCAGTTTCACAACCTTTTAATATTTCTTCTTTTGTCAAACCTTTATTAATTACATCTCTCATTCTTTGCGAACCAGCTTCGGGTGCAAAGGTAACAGAGTTCTTTTTCAAGTCTTGAATCTTGCTCATTACATCTAAAGAAAATGCATCAATTCTTAAACTTGGAAGAGAAATATTAACATGACGTTTTGCGCACTCATCCATTAAGAAATCAACCAGTTCTTTAAGCTGTGAATAATCACTACTGCTAAGTGATGCCAAAGAAATTTCACCTTGTCCTGTCGATTCAAGCATCTCAACAGCTTGCTTCTTTAAAGTTTCAACATTCTTTTCACGAAGAGGTTTATAAACTGATCCCGCCTGGCAGAATCTACATCCTCTAATACAACCTCTCTGAATCTCAAGAACACATCTATCCTGTGTTACTTGCATATATGGGACAAGTGGTTTAGTTGGATAATCGACTGCGTCAAAGTCCTTAACCACTTCTTTTTTTACTTTCTCGGGAACACCTTCTCTATTAGGCTTAATTTCTTTTATAGTTCCATCTTCGTTATATGAAACTTCATAAAGGCTAGGCACATACATTCCAGGAATCTTCGATGCTTCATACAAAAACTCTTTTCTATCGAATCCATTCTTCTGGTGACCTTTATATAAATCTAATAGTTCAGCATACTTAGTCTCACCTTCACCTATATAGAAAATGTCAAAGAAATCTGCAATAGGTTCTGCATTATAAGTACACGGACCACCGCCCGTAACTATCGGATCATTTTCAGTTCTATCTTTTGAATATAATGGAATTTGTGCCAAGTCTATTATTTGTAAAACATTTGTATAGCACATTTCATATTGGAGAGTTATTCCAAGAAAATCAAAATCTTTGATAGGTTCTTGTGATTCAAGAGCAAAAAGAGGAATATTGTTTTCTCTCATTTCTTTGTCGAGGTCAGGCCATGGAGAATATACTCTCTCACAGTAAGTATCCTCGCGCTTGTTAAACATATCATATAAAATTTGGATGCCTAGATGTGACATTCCAATTTCATACACATCAGGAAAACACATAGCAAAACGAATATCCACATCCTCCGGATTTTTTTTTACCATGTTTACTTCCCCACCAATGTATCTTGATGGCTTATCAAGTTTCATTAATAATTCATCGCTTAAAGCCAATTTACACATAAGAAGATTTTAACATAAAACAATTAATTATGATATAATACTCTTTAGTGTAAAGGAGAAAAAATGTTTAAGTACGACACACACATTCACACAAAAGAAGGAAGCCTTTGTGCTACTGCATCAGGTAGTTATCAGGCTGAAGCATATAAAGATGCTGGTTATACTGGCATCATTATTACTGATCATTTTTTCAGAGGAAATACTACTATTCGACGCGATTTACCTTGGGAAGAACGAATTGATTTGTTCTGCAAAGGATATGAAAACGCTAAAGCTAAAGGTGATGAAATTGGCATTGATGTATTCTTCGGTTGGGAAGAAACTTATGAAGGTCAAGACTTCTTAATATATGGACTCGATAAAGAATGGATGAAAGCGCATCCTGAAATGGAATACTGGACTATCAGAGAACAATTCGAAGCCGTAGATAAAGCCGGTGGATTAGTGATTCACGCACATCCATTTAGAGATAGACCATACATTCCAAAAATCAGGTTATTTCCTAACCACGTGCATGGAGTTGAAATCTTTAATGCAGGTAACTTCCCAGAAGAAAATGACGAGGCATTTATGTATGCTAAAAAATATAAACTTCCAGTTACTGCAGGATCTGATTCTCATCATCACAACATTGTCTGTTCTGGAATCGAATGCAAAGAAAAATGGAAATCAATTAATGATTATATAAAGATAATCAAGAAGGAAAAACCGATTACATTAATATATTAAAAAAGAAGTGCCTTTCGGCACTTCTTTTAATTTATTAATCTAGTTTTGCTTTGATGTAATTATAATAAGTTTTCATTTTATAATATTTTCCAGAGTAATCAGTATTATATATTTTCACTCTTTCACCAGCTCGTAACTCTTGAATACAAGTAGATGATACGTTAAGAAGTTTTCCTTTTTTGTTGAAATAAACTCTCACTCTTTCGAAAACGCCATCACTCTTACTATTATTCTTCATAGAAATTCTCTTAAGACCATCTTGCTTTTTAATATTCTTGATAATAACTTTTTTCTTTGATATTTGTTTTCCTTTAGCCTTTTTAATCTTTATATGTTTGATTTTATATGAGCTAAATGATGGCATTTCTTCATCATTACCAATCCCAATATAACTTACTTGCGCTACAATCAAACTATGACTAGTTCTATAAACTTCCTTCTTGTCTGAGCCTTTACCTTTGTAGTAAATCACATCAAAAGTAACATCTGCTAGCTTTTTGTTCTTGTTAGTCACAAGAATAACCTTTTTACAAGCACAATCATCTTCTGGCAAGTAAACAGAACCTTTACATTTCTTTACAGCAATTTTTACTTTTTTCTTGCTAAACTTTTTCGCTTGAACTGTTGCAGGTGCAAATGCAACGCAGCATCCTGCCACTAAAACGAAACATAAAACAATAGATAATAGTTTCTTTTTCATAATAATGTCCTCCTCACATAAAATCCGAACTATAACTACATTTTCATTCTAACATAATTAATCTTTATTGCATATAAAAACCGCAAGAATTAACTTGCGGTTTATTTTTATCTTCTTGATAATTCTTCAGTTATGTCTTCCCACGTCACACCACGCTCAGCCATAAGAACCATTACGTGATATAGGAAATCTGAAATCTCATACTTCATTTCTTGTGCATCTGGGTTTTTAGCAGCAATAACAATCTCTGTTGCTTCCTCTCCCACTTTCTTTAGAATCTTATCAATTCCTTT
>CADBBS010000064.1 GCA_902793045.1 uncultured Lachnospiraceae bacterium | reverse complement strand
CAATTCTTTTTCTTTGAAACGAATACTTGGTATCCTGTTATACCCTTCGTCTTCTTCAAAGTAACCTTCAAAGTCTTTTTCTTCTTAACTGCCTTTTTGATCTTTACCTTTGGCACTTTGTATACCTTAGGTGGTTCATATCCAAGGGAAGTATATTTTCCTTTGCCGGAGGTGGCATCTTCCACTGCTCTAGCATACTTATGTCCGATAGAGTAAATCAAGTTTAAATCATCTAGTTTGTATGAATCTTGTACGCCCTCAGTTGTATGCTCAATATTGTCGATAATTAGTGCGTCCAAATCATCATGCTCTGCCTCTTCAAACTTCTTCACACCCTCATCCTTGTAAATTGCAAAGTAGATTGTACTTGCAGCTAAAAATGTTGCAAGTGGAGTTGGATGCTTTCCGTCTTTGCAGTAGTAATCCTTTTTGTGATTTACGTATAGATCGTAGAAGCCTTCGCCGGCAGGCGCCAAATCGCCATTCACCTTTTTTGCAGCCTTAATGTAGTTATCTGTAAAGTATGGAAGATAACTGCCAGGCTTTTCAAGCATGTGCTTCACTGGCCAAGGTTCGTAGAAGACTATTCTAGCATTAGGGCTGAATTTCTTGATGATAGGTACAATCTTATCAACTCCCTGCTGAAGAATGTCCGCGTCAAATCCGCCCACAATGTCCTGCAATACGACTACGTCGTAGCCGCCCTTCTTCATTGCCTCCACGCAGTTTTGCGCGGATGCATTATAAAGAATAGTCTTGCCAGGGTTGGTGGCAGATTCCACTTCTATGTCATGTCCATTTCTCTTGGCCAATCCCTGAACAACATTCCAAAGATTATTATAGAATGTCATAGAGTTTCCAATAAACAATACTTTTTTCACTTCATTTTTCCCTTCATCACCATTTGTTTTAAGTACAGATGATGCGTTAAATATTAGAGCTATACAAAGTACAAAACAAACTGTTTTTTTAATACTTTTCATTTACTCTCCCTACTTTTTTATTTTTACTTTCTTTACTTTGGACCACTTACCAAATACTCTGGCTGTGCCGTCGTAAACAAATCCTCTAGCTCTTATGTATAGTTTCTTCTTTTTCTTGAACTTCTTGGATTTGAGTGTAAACTTAACTTTCTTTACATACTTCTTAACTAAGGCTTTCTTATTCTTCTTAGCTTTCTTCTTTGTCTTATAAACAGCTACTTGGTAACCTTTCACACCTTTAAGTTTCTTCAGTTTAACCTTAATCTTCTTAGCAGATTTCTTCTTTTTGATTGCCTTTTTAACCTTAGCTTTATCAGGCACTCTTATTGCTGGTATAGGCTTAGGCAAAGAAGTTGGTGCCACTGTCTCAGTCTGAGGTGGTCTTGGGTTATATGTAGTAGGCTCTGCTGTTGGTTCAGCAGTTGGCTCTACTGTAGTAGGCTCTACGGTAGGCGCTTGAGTTGGCGCTTCAGTAGATGGTGCAACTGTAGTTGGTGCCTTTGTAGAAGGCGCTTCAGTAGTTGCTTCTGTAGGTGGCACTGGGCTACCTTTTCTTAAAATTATTTCTGAAGTTCCACTGTCTGCTACTATCTTAATATTTGTGTATGAATCATCCTCCAATTTCTTTGGATTCATCTTCACAATAACTTTCGTTATCAAATCTATTGGGTCAGTTCCTTGAGGAGTGTCCACTCCGTTCACATAAACCTTAACATTGTCTGTAGGTGCAAATGCGAACTGCAATGTTGCTCCTGCATCTAATAATTCTGGGTTGTTCATTCCAACCACTGTGTATTCTAACTTCTTATAGTACAAGTCGTCAGATAATCTAATATATCCTTCTTCTGGTCCAGGTGTAGGTTTAACTGTTGTGGTAGGTGCAGATGGATCAGGTGTAGTAGTTGGCGCTCCAGTGGTAGTTGCTTTTTCTGCAATGTGTTCTGTAAGCTGTCCAGCTACCGCTGTAAATGATGTGCCGTCGCTAAATGTCACAGTCTTGTCTGAATCATTTGGGTTGTATACCGCATATGTCTGCTGACCATTTTTCTCGAATGATGCGCTAAGTGGCATATCACCAGTCACGCTTAAGTCCGGTGTTCCCTTGTCTTTCATAAACGCAACTTGATACCAAGCATGGGCCTTTGAATCGCCCGCTTCTGGGTCGCAGTCCTCGTTAAAGTACTGTGCTGCTGCGTCTGGATCATACATTGCAATATATGCTGTGTATAGTTCGTTCCAGCGATTTACATCTTTGTCTGGACCGTTGTAGTTATCTTCATTTCTTCTAGCAATTCTCACAAAGTCTTTCATATATGCTTTGTCTTTTGCCAAGTAGAATGACGCTGAAGTGTTTGGAAGGATATTGATTCCGTTTGTCTGAAGTGGCTCTGCTGTCCACCAAGTCTCGTAACCATATTTTCCACCCCAAATCATCGAAGCATATCTATGCTCGTTTCCACCTATAGTCTTCTTGTACAAAGAACTCAAAACGTCATTATCCACATCAAACCAGTAATCATTTACTGCATTCACTTCCGTTGTATATAGATAAATTCCTGTGTTTGTTAACTCTTCATTTCCAGTAGCCTGTCCGTAAAGAATCAATCCAGCCCATCCATTTATAGCCTCCGAGCTAGACTCTTGGTTGTTACCATCGCCAAAGTCCGCATGGCCTGATGCCCATGAATGGCCTTCCCACATATCAAACTGGCGAAGGTATGGGTATCTAGATGTCGAACTATTTCTCTGTGTAGTTGCAACATCTCCCACCAATTCATCTATTACGTTTTTGTATTCCGCTACAAATGATGGATCACGCAAAGCAACTTGTGCTACTGCGTTTATAAAGTATCCATAGTGGAATGCATGGTCTGTCATTCCGTCTACTGTGTAGTATGCCTGTGGGAATCCAAACAATGTTCCCATATCTGCATCGTAGTAGAAATATTTGTCTTCTTCGTCGGTGTCGTTATCTGCTGTAAACCAATCTGCTAGTTCAGCTTTAATACCGTTTAGAAGCTTTGTGGCATTTTCATTATCGCCTGCTGCTTCTGCTGCCAACATTACCTGAACTGCACGGTTTAACTTTTTGCCGCAGTCGTATGTGTTTTGCTCGTAATCTTCTTTTGTAACTGCTGTATCTGTAGGGCCAAACTCTTCCATAAAGTTAGCAACATAAGTTTTCACTTTTGCCTTGTCTGCATCTGGAATAGTTCCAAGTCCTGGAAGAACTCCAGTATACTTCTGAGTAGTCTTATACTGATCGCCCTCTAAGAACTTCACAGTTCCTCTGATAGAACGAGAAGTCTGCTCTAGAAATTCATATCCGCTCATGTGTTTATACTGATGAGCGATAACGCCCATGATAGTTCCATCAGCAGTGCTCTCTGCCTTCTTATCAAATGTATATTTATAATTTGTTGTAACAGTGCTAGTTGCTGCATCATATGAGTATGTAGCCTTTGTGTCTGTTACAAAGTTATATGCGTATTTTTTATAACTCTCGGCTATATCCTTCGCCTTTGCATCGGCCGTTCCCTTTGTGTCGCAAAGCCAAGCCATACTAAAGTATTTTTTAGTTCCAAAGTTTACGCTGAAGCTTCCGCCTCTAATGCTTGCACCCTGGCTTACTGAAAAGCTAGCATCGTCTGGTATATAGAATGCATAGTAGTCATAGTTTGTAAGACCAATAGCATCGTCGCCGTTGTCGTATTTACGAACGATAGCCATTGAATCATCTACATAAATAACGTCCGCTGGCAAATCTCTTTTTGCCTTAACTGTAGCTGAATCTATGCCACTTGCCTCATAGTATGTAAAAGGACTTCCGTGAGTCATTGTTACATCCATGTATTTAGAGTCTTCTTCTACCATTCTTACCTTTGTAGACCAGTCGCTCTCTGCATCAGTTTCTGTATAGGCAATCTGTCCACCTGTACCAATACTAAAGTCACTTAAATATCCTGTCTGGTCTTGGTTCATTAAGAATGTTCCAGTATCACCAGTAAGTCTAGTGAATGGGTTTATTACAAGCATTCCGTCGTATGTTGGAAGGTAACTTAGTGGAATTGCATAAACTGCATTTCCATATCCATCACCTTTAGAGTAGTTCCAGCTAAGTGATGTAGCCCATCCGTTTGTTGGGAACGCTTTGTTGTTCGCATCAAAATTTGCTGTAGTATATCTTGATGTTCCTTTGTTTGCGATAGTAGGAAGTTTCTCTAAGAGGGATTCATTAGTCATTACTACTGTTTGCGATCCATCCCAGTATGACCAATGTCCTGTCACATGCGTAGCTAGTTTTCCTTTCACTTCCGCCTTTGCTTCCTTGCCACTATCAAATGACATAGGAACAGCAGCTAGCGCTGCCACTAACATGATACTTACTACTTTTTTCAATAATCTCTTCATTTTTCTCCTCCGTTCTTACTTAGAAAAAATCCTCACACGATTATTGTTTATTCAATTTTTCGCTCTTCTATTATTATAGTATATCTTTAAAACTTTCGATATATAAATCTGATATTTTTTCTATTTTTTCTCGGTTGTGAAGGGATTTATTATCCATCACTCCCACTGTTATAAAGCCACCTTCTTTGGCGCTCTTAACAGCAGTTAGAATATCTTCAAACACAGCGCACTCACTAGGAGCAACACCCATTCTGCGCGCGCACTCCAAATAGATATCAGGTGAATGTTTGCCCGCTGGCACATCATCCACTGTCACTATCTCAGAAAAATAACCAAGTATTCCTTCTCTTTTAAGTGTTGGAATAAATAGTTCGCGATCTGATGATGTGGCCACTGATAATCTAATATTATTATCGTACAAGAACTTGATATATTCTTTAGTGTAAGGTTTGCAGACGATATCATCTCTATACTCTTTTTTAGCCATCTCAAACCATTCTGCCACTATTTCTTCGGCGCTCTCGTTATGTAAACCAAACTCTTCCTTAGTATAAACGGCAGCTTTCTCCGCTCCCATGGGAGAAATGGTCTCCACATAGTGTTCGGGTACGTCAAAACCTCTGGCACCTAGGAACTCTTCGTCCACTTTGTCCCAGACCCAAGCACTATCAAGTATTGTGCCGTCCAAATCTATAATCGCACCTTTTATATCTTTTAAGATATCTTTGTTCATCTATTCGCCTTTGTTCTTAATTATTTTCTCTATTAACTTAGGGTCAAATTTGCCACTCTTAATCATCTCTATCTCATACTTGTAAGGAGGATAAGATTTCTTTTCGTTCTCTGGATCCTTCACGTAAGGAGTCTCCAAAATCTTTGGAACATCGGCAAACTCTTTCATATTGATAATGTTCATCAATGCATCAAACCCAATATTTCCAAATCCAAAGTTTTCGTGTCTATCTTTGTGAGATTCAAACTCATTCTTACTATCGTTTATATGGAACACTGCTATTTGATCTATTCCAATGACTTTGTCGAACTGTTCAAACACGCCGCTTGCATCATTTATAATGTCGTAACCCGCATCGTGAGTATGACAAGTATCAAAACAAACGCGGAGTTTGTCATTGTACTTTACGCCATCATAAATCATAGCGAGTTCCTCGAAAGTTCTACCTATCTCGGCTCCTTTGCCGGCCATAGTTTCAAGCGCTATAAAAACATCAGTATCTTTAGTTAAAACATTATTGATTCCCTGAACTATCTGCTTAACTCCGGCTTCCACTCCCGCTCCCACATGAGAACCAGGGTGAAGAACCATCACATTGCTTCCCATAGCAGATGAGCGCTCAAGCTCTGATGCCAGAAACTGCTCAGCTATCTCATAAGTCTCAGGTTTTATAGTATTTGCAAGGTTTATAATATATGGCGCGTGGATAATAATATCCTCTATGCCATTTTCCTTCATATACTCGTGAGCCTCAGGAATCCTAAGTTCACTAATATCTTTTCTTCTAGTGTTTTGTGGCGCGCCAGTATATGCCATAAAGACATTTGCACCGTAACTTTTGGCTTCTTTGGCGGAGCCTAGCAACATTTCTTTTCCACTCATTCCAACGTGTGAGCCTAATTTCATATCTTTTTCCTCCGTAAATCAACTAGGTATTATTATAGCATAGCGGGGGCTTTTTTGGTAAAATGTAAAAAGCGAAAGGATATGTAAATGCGAATCGATAAACAGTCAATCAGGCATAAAAATGTAGAAGAAATGTGTGATGCGCTAAATAAGAAATGTACGGCGCATGACGGTTTTTTAAATTACTCATTTTTAAAGGAATCTGAGTACGATTACAATCTGCCAGAGACTGAGAATCCTTACGCATATCTAGTGTTTGATGACTCAGATGAATTGGTTGCATATCTAGGTTTTCTAAAGATAGATGCTAATAATATGCAAATATGTATGGCTGTAGACCCAAAGCGTCGCCGTCAAAGAATTGGTACAAACCTATTCTTAAGACTAGTTTCGGAGTTTGATTCATACTCCTACTCTGTTTCGCTAGATCCAGCAAATGAAACCGGAAAAGCATTTTTAGAAACACTTGGTTTTAATTTCGCTTCAAAAGAAATCTCTATGGAGCTTATTGAGAGTGATTTCAAGTTTGATGCTAACCCTATTGAACTTAAAATAGAAAACGATGAATCAAACGAAGAATTAAATGCTGACAGCGCTCCGCTAAAGATTACGGGCATTATAAATGAGGAGATAGATGACAAAACTGTAGAAAAGGAAATCGGATGGCTATATTTGATTAAAGATAAAAATAGTTTTTGTCTATGCGATATAGAGGTAAATGAAGAATACAGAGAAAAAGGTTACGGTAACAGGCTTTTGCAGACCACGCTAAAGGATGCATTTAAGCACGCAGACAAAATTATTCTTCATGTCACGAGCGATAACACTCCTGCTATTAAACTGTATGAAAAGAACGGTTTTAAGACATTAGAAACAATAGATATTTATGAAATATAAAAAGGACATCTAATAGATGTCCTTTTGTTTTTAATAATCAGCTGTATGAATAATCTTTTTGTTTGACCATGGCCAGTATACAAACTCAGCCTTCGCCAAAATTTTATTTCTCTTAACGTATTTCTTATTCCAGAATCTACCGTCGTTAGAAACATTTCGGTTATCACCCAAACAGAAGTAAGAATCCTTTGGAACTTTGAATGGTTCATCGTAGTTGTTGCACTCGATCCAAGGCTCCTTTAAGTAGTCTTCCTTCAAAGGCTTTTTGGAATCGTTGATATAAATCTTTCCCTTTTTGATGTGAACTGTCTCACCTGGAAGGCCAATCACTCTTTTAACAAAAGTCTCATCTTCGTTATCAGGGAACTTGAAAATAACAACTTGTCCACGCTTAGGTGCGCTGAACCAAAAAGCGGTACGAAGTCCTATCATTCTGTCACCAGTGATAATAGTGTTTTCCATAGA
Organism: uncultured Lachnospiraceae bacterium; assembly: GCA_902793045.1. GTDB lineage: Bacteria > Bacillota > Clostridia > Lachnospirales > Lachnospiraceae > Eubacterium_G. Next base: position 341 of record CADBBS010000064.1, on the reverse strand, counting down.
ACCACTAGGAACGTTTGCGTTTATGATAATGAAGTTGTTAATAATAAGTGCTACTGCTAGTGCAATAACAATTATTTTTACCCAACTGAAAATCTCACGCGCAACTCTTTTTTGCTTATCTTTCTCACTAGATTCAAATTGATCTTCTCCGATAGGTTCCTCCACCTGGTCAAAGTCATCAACTACTTCAGCAGATTCTACCTGGTCAATATTCTCATTTATTTCTTCGTTCTTAAACTCGTCCATTTTAACCTCTAGTCATTTAAGAAGTCTTTAATCTTCTTACTTCTAACAGGATTACGTAGTTTTCTTAAAGCCTTTGCCTCAATCTGTCTGATACG
>CADBBS010000063.1 GCA_902793045.1 uncultured Lachnospiraceae bacterium | reverse complement strand
TGTCTTTAAGTGACACGTGATGCGATCTGTACGCAGACTCCGATCTAGCACACACCTTAGAAAAACTACCATCTATGCGAACCATATGCATACTGTTTAATCCAAAGTCTTCTTCTATCTTTACATCAAGTATCTGCTTTAATTTATCTATATCTTCAATGTCTTGAACAGAAAAGTCTTTGCCTTCGGCAAAGAAAGTAGTGACTGCAAATGGTACACCCATATTTCCTTCGGCTTGGACCACTGCTCCATCTTCCTGAGCGCGGTAACATTTGCCGTCCACCATAATCATCTCGCCATCGACATTCTCAAATGTGCCAAGTCCGATATCACCATTTTCTAAAAATTCATCTACAGAAACTACAGCTCTGGAATAACCCATAGCCAAAGCTTGCAATGTAGATACTGAATAACCCATAGCCAAAGCTTGCAATGTAGATACCTGGTACATAACTTGTTCCATCCGTTCCCTCCTAAACACTTTCACTAAATAATTATACCACTTGTTAGCGTATGCTTGGAGAAAATGATTCGATTTTTACAAAAAAATCCGCTATGGCTTTATTGCCCATAGCGGAATCTTTTTATTTATTAGACTTAATTATTTAGTCTTAACTGTTTTTACCTTAGACCATGTAGAATAGAGTTTCTTTCCTTTCACAACTTTGTATGTACGAATCTTTCCGTAGTATTTCTTACCACTCTTAAGTTTCTTAACTGTAGTTGTGCTTTTCTTATAGCCTTTGATATTTATTGTCTTCTTATTCTTAGTAAACTTTTTGTTTGTTGCTAGTTTAATCTGATATCCAGTAATTCTAGACTTTGACATCTTTTTAGACTGCTTCTTCCACTTAATTACAACTCCCTTTTTCGCTTTCTTTAGTTTCTTCAAAGTAGTTCCTTTAGGGTTGATTGTGTATGTGGCATCTGTTACACCAGTAAGCTTTCCTTTACCAATAATAATCATGGTGTAGGAACCAACATTCTTTGACGATCTACCAAAGCATTTAGGCATATAAATTGTATAATCTGTTCCTTTTTGTACTTTAATTCCTTTGATTGTCAAAATTTTAGGTTTTCTAGTTTTGCCATTATAAGTGAATTTTGTCTTAGATAGTTTTACCTTTGCATCAGTAATGCCGTCTGGATCGCCAGGCCCCACTATAACATCAAATGATACAGTATCTGGTGCCGCATAATTTGAGCTTTCATATTTTAGGTCGAACTCTATGAAAACAGAAGCAGTTCCTTCCTTTAGTCCTGTCACAACACCTTTTTCATCTATTAAAGCAATATCTTCATCATAATTTTCAAAAGTGTATTTAAGCGGTATGTCAACGTCAAATTCAGGGGTAATAACAGCTTGTTCTCCAACCTTGATTGTTATATCCTCCATAAAACATTCCATCGGCTTGCGAGCAATGGTACCTTGTCTTTCCATACATTGTGGCTCTGAATCCACGTGAGTATCATCACCTACAGCCTTATACCAAATGTAGTATGTTCCTGCATTTACTGCCGTAGGAATAATAGGGCTAAATTCACCAGTAGGCTCTTTTTCATTACCAATAGCATATTGGATTTGACCATTCTCAGCAACACCCGGTGAAATTAATTTCTGTTCTTTTCCGTCATAAACAAGTTTCTTTACTTTTTCAGGAGCTTTAGTAACTACAGCTGTATGTAATTGTAATTCAATTATTTTCTCACCTGAGTACTCTCCAGCACTTCCTATTCTAATCTTCGCCTTATGATTAGTAGCGTCAAATTCTACGCATTCCATCGTATAATCATTTCCCTCTGATAGGTTAGTTGTCTTTGCCACTACTTCACCATTTTCTGCTGATGGGAAGTATGAAACTGACATATCCTGTCTAACGCTTGCTTCTAGATCCTCTTTAGTGTCACAGTCATAAGACTGTTTTAGTCCTCTTATATTAAGAACTTGGTCGTCAAATTCTTTGTTAAGAATTGTTGCTTTGACGGCAGCTGGATCTTTATAAAAATCCTCCAAGAACCAAAGATCTGGTAGTACATTTTTCTGTGAAGGAGTAGTTTTATATGAAGCATAATGAGTGCCAGCTAAACCACTTCCCTTTTCCACGTATTCTGCTCCAAATCTTTTTGTTGTGTTTTTATGTAGCGCATATTCATTAAACCAGTCAGAATATGGCACATCGTAAAAGTCCTTTATAAATGTTGATGTGTATAATTCATCATCATCTTCTTCCCTATAATCATAGGTCATATCCAAACAACGTCCTTCTTCTGTTATGTAAGCGAAGTCTTTATCAATATTCGGTTCAAAAGAACCTGTTGAGTTTTCTGACATAATAAAAGTATTTTCTGTTATATCTGCATAATATGCATGTCCATTAATGTTAGGGATATAATTTATTGTGTGATCTAAGTATTCTGGATTTGTTCTAACATATCTACATGGCAAGTCAGCAGCATGACACAAATCAGCATAGAAGATAGCAATTCCTGCACATACTGATTTCTCATCTTCTTTCATACAACCGTATGAATCCCACTGATGGCTATAATAATCAAAATCATAACCTCCTGACCAAAAATCACCGTCGTATTCAACTCGCTTATTTGCCCAAATAGCAAGTGTATAGTATTTTTCCAAGTCACTCATATTGTCATTTAAAATCTCATTTACAACTTTATCTATTTCCGTAATAGTATATTCCTTTTGATCTACAGTCAGAACAAAATTTTTCTCAAATGTACTTGGGTCTGAGTGTACACCTGATACATGTTGATCATCAGTTCGGCGCGACTTGGTCAATCTCTTTAATCTCTCAGGCGCAGAATCACCCTTGCTAAAAGAAATAGACTTTTTATCAGTAGATTCGGCCTTTGCCGGCTTTGTTGGAGCCACAAATAGACTCGCCGCAAATACTAGTGTAAATAACAGTACAAAAATTCTTTTACTTTTCTTCATTATTTCTCCCCTTTTCCCTTCTTTAAAACATATTTATAACCTGCAGCAATAGCTGTACAAACCACTATCTCTATTATAGCAATAATAACTAATGATATATCGTTGAACTTAACATTTCTATTAAAATAACATATATAAATAAATGTTAGTGGAATTAAAAACCACTGAATAACATATATTGCATTCACGTTTCCACTTGTTTTTGAAATAAAACCTTTTACAGAGTTTGGAAGAATCAGTGATATGAAATAACACAAGCCAATAACTCCATAAATACATATTAGACAAAATACTACATCTATTGTTGTTAAGAAATAATAGAAATGGATATCCTCCGATAGAAAACCTTGAGGCTTAGACCACGATAATACAAAATATACCACTGAAACTATCAGTCCTAAAGGCCAAAGGCATAGCAGTTTTTTCTTATTGTTACATCTGATATACCAATCACCAAAAAGCATTCCTACAGCTGGGAAAATATACCAGTTAAACAATGGAAATGCTGTAAAGCCTCCTTTACTACCAACAAAATAACCAGTTGCTAAATTCGAAAGATTGCTACCAAAGTCATGCAATCTTACAAATGAAGCTATTATAGATAGCGCGATTGCTATTATAACTATTTCCCAGCTTTTTAATTTTAACTTCTTGAAAACACCAGTCAAAATCATTGCCATTCCCGCAAATGCCAGGATATCAACACAGAACAATAGCATTCCTTCTGCAATAGGGAAAATCTCATTTTTATCCCATGCCCCTAGCAATTCTCCTGAAAGGAAATGAGGTATAAAAAATTCTCCTATATTAACAGCTACACCGATTAGCATCAGTTTTATTCCACGACTCACCATATAAAATGGCTTTTTATTTCTGGAATATACAAACCCTACACCCATCGCAAACATAAATACGGGTGCCGCAAACGGACCTCCAAAAAGCTGTTGGATTCCTCGTTGCATAGGCACACTAATATTGTTTGCAAATCCAGATGTAACCATTAGGGTGTGCAAAAAGATCATAAATATAATGGCAAGGCATTTTGCTATATCCAGCTCTATTTGCCTTCCTCTATTAACTGGTTCCTTTGAAAATATCTTTTTCATAAAATTCTATCACTCCTTATTATTGTTACTCTTTTCACATAATCTGTGAAGTCTCATATATGCATACGCCAGCCCGATACAAAGGACAAATATAATTGCAAACCACATCACAATTGTTTGTACTGGCGTTTTATAAATCTCCAAAAAGAAATATGGTCCATCTAACACTTTTACCGCATTTAGAATAAGTGCTACTACTCCGTACAAGATGGTAGCTGCTGCTGGAGCAACAAATGCCTTCTTCGGAATAGGAACATTAGAGGCCATAAGTGCAGCCACTGAAAGAACTGGTCCAAGAAAATGATTTATTGGAGCCACATTCTCTAGGAAATAGTAAGAGAACGTGGATTGTGGTGTCAACACAAATGCTGCGATCATAAAAGTGACTGTCAAACACACCGCACTAATCAAGTGAAGAACCACTAGTACTTTTGGCACTTCTTTTTTGCGGATGAAGCATATGATATACCACACTGAAACAATCAACTGAAGAATGTTACTGTCTACTGTGTAATATCTAAACACCGACAATCCTTCTGTTCCAAGCATGTAGCAAGCTGCAATAATTTCTAATATTGCAATTACTATGTGAATTATAAAAACTGATTTCTTTCTATTAATATTCATACCAACCTCAAATGCGATTTAGTAAACACACTGTCTCCACATGTCCCGAGACGCCACTATGAATGTCAACAGTATTAGGAAACATATCCACTCAAGCGCGTTATCGGAAACGTATCAACTATTTAATAGCCTTCTTTAGCTTTTCAATATCCTCTGGTTTATCTAAAACATGCATCTTTGTATGACAGTTAGGACATAAAGCTACTGTGTTCGCAGTACTATCCCCACCACCACGCGATAACCAAATCACGTGATGTGACTCTAAATATGGATTGCCTTTTTTATCAATAAACGGTGCCGGCTGTTCACAAAGTTGGCAAATGCCATTAGCACGTCTCTTTGTTTCTTTTACAACTTCAGCACTTCTCTTAAACCCACTTGATTTAATACTCGTGCGGCCACCTGCTCCTGTCACAACAGTTTGCACGCTTTCTTCTGCTGCTTGCTCAATTTGAATGATTTCTTCTTTGTCTGGATTCCACTCTTTAAATTTATCCTCTTGTATGATCCAAACAAACGAATGAGCATCTACAAGTCTAGGGATACCCTGCATTGGAAGAACAACTTCCATTACGTCACGTATCTCATTAATAATACTAGTAAAACCTTGATAGTTTTCCCAACTACAATGATAGGCTGTGGTGTAATCTATTCCTAGTATTTTAAACGCTCTATCAAAATGTCCAGAACTAATAGGAAGAAAACGAGTATCATCCTTTATGAAAAATAGAAAAGCAATTGTATCGTATGATCCTCCAAAGGTTTTTATTGCATCAGCAAAAGCTTCTGATTCATCGTAATCAGAATTCGAATAAATATTAAACAAAACACGTTCCGCATCTTCTTGATACTTAGAATGTTCTGGATTAAGACGATTTTGAAAATCAAATTGCTGATTTAAGAAAACCAATTCACCTGCTTTCTTAATGGCCTCATTTGCACGCTCAGCAATTTTTCCTGTTCCAATCCAAGACTCATCCCATTTTTCATAATCTAGTGCTTTTCTTGCTTCTTCAGCTCTGGCAGATTTGAAATCCTCTTCACGACCAAGAATTCCCGTACTATCTCTAAAGCTAATAAACCCTTGTGTACCATCGTTATGATGCACGTACGCAGTAAAGCGAGATAGCTGCTCAACTACTTTTGCTAAATCTTTTATATATGTTTCACTCATATCTATTCCGTCCTATTATTTATCTTCTATTGATTTGCACACTTCTTTTAAATGCTCAATCAATTCTTGTTTCTTACTCTTAACACGCACTTCCTCTGGCTCCTCAAGATAATATCTACCTGAACATATCAACCAAAAGACTTTATCTACTTTATATGGTGTAACGCTACTATCAACCGTATGCACATCATTTGCCATTCTAGTTATTGCCGCAAAAACTATATCAGGTTCTTCATCAGATAAACCTATGCCACTAAACACTTCTATCATATGCACATCCGGCTTTGGATAATTTGTGAATCCAAGTTCTTTTAACAGATCACATGCAAGCACAAATCCGATACCACTAATCTTTGCTTCGATAAAAAGCGGTAATGCCATCCTAGTAGCAACATTATAATCAAATCTTCCTACAAACGTTTCAAAGTCTTTTACGTCAGAAAAATTTACCATAAATTTTGCAGCATCCACAACAGAGTAACTCCACTTATACCAGCTATTCCATTTAGTATCAGCAGACGTTACTTCAAACTCTTTACGAAAGGTGTAATACAAATCCTCAACTGTTAAGTCCTTAATACGATAATAATCAAAGTCATATAATATCTCAGCAATCTTTTCTTTTCGCTTATCAAAAGCAATAGCGTTTGGCATGCTTCGATAATTCTGTGCAGATTTAATAATCTGAATATAAATATCCTTAAGTGATTTGTAATCACGACTATCACCCTTAAAATACTTCTCTAAATCAATTCCCTCAGGAGTCATTTCCTCTAAGTATTTGTAAGCCGCATTATATACTAATATGTTTTTTTCTTTGTTAGAATTCATACATTTTTTCCTTTTAATTATTACCGCACATTTTTATCCACATTTATAACTATTATAGCACAGGTTCTTATGTCTTTCTTCACAAAAAACAAAGCCACAAGCTTTTAATCTTGTGACTTTGAACTACAATATTTATATTTATTTTTTCAAATATTTAAGTATTTTGATAATTGCGAAAATGCTTAAACCTAATAATAAAATACCTATAAGAATTAATATTGCTAGTATCATATAACCTCCTATTCCACTGACTTATATGTTTTTGTATTTTTTGAAAATTCTCCACCATTATATTTAACATCTAAAGATCCATATGTCGATATGTAGACCGTGCAGACTGCAGAATATGTTTTACTTTTCTCAAAAGAAAAGTTCTTTTTATATTTACTGCTACTAATATGACCTGAATAAACTTTTCCAATAGACACACTTTTGCCACTAGAGCCAAGAATTCCGTATGCATTATTATATGTTGTCCATTTCATTGATTTTAGTTTACTTTTCCCTTCTTCTATTGTGACGTGAACATCCGTATCGTACTTGGCATGCATAGCCCCAGACCAAGTTTTGAATTTTCCTTTGTAACTTACTTTTACTCCATCTTTTTTCTTATTGCTTCCAATGTTGTAAACACGAGTTTTCCATGCTAGAAGTTCTAAACCATTGTTAGTTTGCTTGTCTTCCTGAGTGTGCTGTTCATATGCATAAAGTAACAACGCTTGATCCTTCTCAGATAAAGATTCACCAAGTTCATACTTTTCATCAAAAGAGTTAATCGTATCATTAATCTCCTCTGGCTCCATCTTTTCAATGTCTTCGATTGTATCCTCGTCAACATCATCGTACATCTCATCTAAAACTTTATCATACTGTTCTTCCGATAAATCTGTAATAGCATTTTCACACAATTTAAACTCTTCACTATTTCCGTTATCAACAACATCTTCATTCTTATTTAATGAAGATGAAGATGATTTATAAGCTTCTTTATATGCTCCCCAAAAACTAACTCCTCCCATAACAAGAGTTAAAATAAGTATTCCAATTACAATAATTTTTAGTTTCATTCTAAACCCTCCATTTTCGTTTTTTTATTACGCACACAATCATACCATACTAGGCGTTCACAAACGTAACAGTTATCTTTATACCTTCTTACAATAACCTAAACAGACCCATCCTTTACCATTTTTAAGATAACCCAGGCTTTTTTGTATGTAATAGCCATTACTTACAAAAAAAGAGAGCCTGAGTTTCTACTATTACTTAGTAAAACTTCTGGAATCCCTTTATTACTTTATTATACGTTTATTTAATCTTTTTCCTTTGACATCAAACGCGCCGTCTCAACATGCCTGGAGACGTTGCTATGAATGTCAATGGTAAAGCTGAATTAATTATGATAAAATTCGTTATACCGAACAAATCTATAAACTGAAATATATCTTGATTTCAGTTTTGATATCG
>CADBBS010000062.1 GCA_902793045.1 uncultured Lachnospiraceae bacterium | reverse complement strand
CTGGCATTCTGTCTTTGATGGCGGCATCCACCAATTCCTTAATACTGGCGCACCCATCATTTATTGAGTAATGGGAGTGAACATTCAAATGTGCGAATCTATAAGCTTTCATATCGTGTCAATGTTATGATTTTGTTACTAATATTGGCACAAAGAAAACAAAGACCTCCGCCAACTGGTGGCAGAGGTCAAAGAATAATTCATTATCAATTAAATCTCATCTGAATCGAAATAGTTCAAAAGATTCATGACGTAATCCTTCGGAAGACGCAATAATTGATATCTTAATAGTCCAAAAGGATTGTTTTTTTGTCTGCTTATAAGTAAGGGACTCATCATTATACAAGCGATATAGCCGGAATAATTGCCAACGGCAGAGTAGAGACGGTAACAGGCAACTTCCGTGAAGGACAACAGACGCTCTGATTTGCCTTTTTCTGTCAAATAGAAATTAATTGTTTTGGGGAATGAATATACAGTGTTGGTACGTTGACATTGTTCAATTCGCATACATGCCAGTCCCACAACTTTAAAAACGCCCACATAACCTTCATCTTCATTTTCGTAAAGGAATATCACATCATTCTTATTAATATCCCCCATCTGCTCTGTTAGAATGGATATTTCATTTTCAGTAAGAGTTAGAAGTATGTCATTTTGATTAATTGTAGTCTTATGAACTCTTTTATCTTCAGCATTGATGTGCCAACATTGAATTCTGCCTCTTCGATAATCACGCCATACGCGATTAATCTCCTGTCGTTTCCCATGGGGCTTGGGGTGATAGGCTTTTATCACAAAGCTAATGATATTGTTGATGATTCTGAAATACATAATCACAAATATAGATTCATTGTTATTTCCGCTTTCCTTTTTATTTAAATTTCATCATGTTACAATATTTGCAATATACTCATCAGTATATAAACTCATCAGAGTTGCTTTACTACATAGCGCAGAGTAGATTCTCCAAAACTCTGGGCCGTGTGATCTTTCTTGTCGTCGGTTTTGATTAGTTCTTTTTTCAGTCTCGTGGATATGGTGAGCATATTCATGTATTGCAATTTCTTTCAACGACATGCAACATCTCCATTTTGCATATACTCTTATTCTCTGTTTGCTAACAATATAAACACCTGCCCTCGTTTTGGGCTTTTTATCAATAACGAATAACTCAAAATCCTTTTTGCAACGATAGATTTTGAGAAGAAATGCTTTTAATTCAACTGCTTTTGCTTGACAATCCATAATCTTTTCTATTTGCTATTACGATGCAAAAATACAAGAAAGGTGCGCCATATGGTGGCACACCTTTATAAAAAGAGTAATTCAAATGAATTATTTCAATATTATAGGGTCTGAGCAAAAATCTCTACGCTTGCAGTTTTTGCAGTGTTTGCCCATCCAGACCTCATCGAACTGGTTCATGGCCTTTTCAACGATTTCTTGATCATCAGTTAATATGCCTGTCTCAAAGTTGCGAGTTGTTTCAGCCTTCATACCAATTCCCGCCCCCGTGAGGTTCGCACTACCGATATATACTTCTTTTTCGTCAAAGACAAGCATCTTGAAATGGACACGCGGACACAGCACTCGCTCCAAGCGGTCATAGAGTACAGGGTACTTTTCAAAGTCCTCGCGAAAGTTCGGCCCTGGTTCTTTTGCATGAATGAGCCGTACCTCTACACCACGCCTGATAAGTTCGGCAATGAGAGCCAGGAATGGTTTCTTCACTTTGCCCACATCTACATATAAGTCTTTAATATCAGCGGTACCAATCCAAAGCATGTGCTTCACGGATTGCACCCGTGAAAGCACCTCTTTGAAATGGTCGGCATTGGAGATATACTTTAGCATATCGTCACTTGTTTTCTAAATTCAACAATGACTCATTTTCTGACAGTTTATTAAACAGGGCATGTCTGCACTTGTCCATCATTAAAAACGATTCATTTTCATCTTTTGGTAAATCTAAAAACAATCGATACCGGCCGTTTATCCATTCATATGACAAACTATCTGCTACAGATTTCAGTAAAGTCTTGGCATATTCGCAGATTTCCGGAATATCAGTTGGCTTTAGGAATAGATCTATCTCCATTAAGTCATGGTTTTCACCTGTATTCCATATCATATCAACTGCGATATATGGTTTTCTATCTGCAATTTGGTCATAAAATACACACGTTTCGTTACGAGGCCAGAATTGAAGTTTCCATCCAGGTCTTTCCGCTTCTAATTTTAGCTTTAGATAGTACTTATATGCTTTTATATTTGCATGTTCTGCTGACCATTTTTGTTTCTTCATTAAGAACCATGTTCCCCACCAGAATTGAATATTCTTTTCGTCACAATACTGTAATAATTGAGGTATATGTACAAATTCTGCGTACTCTTTATGGTATGGGAATCGATTTATAATGACATTTTGACGTTCAATCAATTCTTCTTTTGATGCAAATCCTATTATTTGATCCATGAAAGTTTTGAACAAAGAAACGTTTGAGAATATCAATTCATGCCAATCGCTATACTCATATGCAAAGCTGCAATTAGTGTTTCCTCTAAAATATCTAGGATAATTATCCAGACCATGAGCGATGAGAGCCCTTCGAGTTATATCTAACTCTGCATAATCCATCTCACCATAAAAAAGTGCGTTGAATATTCGCCAATATTCTTTGAAGGCATTAAAGTCAAAAATATTTTCGTCATCAATAGACCATCTTATCATTGGCATAATCTCTCCATTCCAGACATTATGTTCCTCTGCTTTCCAGAATACATCTTCAATTTTATTGCGATTGGAATCAGAATCTTGATATATAGATAGTTTTTTCTTTACTTCCTCAGACAGAATCATAGTAGAAATACCATCTTCAATCAAAATTGAGGAAACGATATCATCTGATGGCATCCGCTGAATTAGTGAAAGAGCATTAGGTAACAAAGTCTTAATTGCTCTTTGGACATTTCTGTTTTTACTAAGGCTCTTAAAAAAGTTTTTGATTCTTATTACGGAACGTTTATAATCTTCAATCGATGCATCATTATGTTGTCTCAGATAGTCATTAATAGGAAAACGTTTGACATAAGCAATAACTGGTAATAACCTAAACCAAACAATCTGTTCATGATTTCCTTCTTCGGGTGAAAGCCAAGCTAAATTATTTTTAAAAACACCATTTTGGTCATCAAATAACCATTTTACGATTTCAAAATATTCGTTTAACAATGATACAGGAATTGAAAGATCCAATGTGTAGCTTCCTGACTCTTGAATTTTTTCAAATTCCGTTTCTTCTTGAAGTTCATGATGTCTCAATAACATTATCCACCTGAAGAATTCCGCCATTCCATTGTCTGCGGTGTCATTTTTCTTTTTATCTCTTTGTTTCCAAAAGAACTGTTCCCAAGTTTCCCATCTGTCAACACATTCATTCCTTTGTTCATTGCTTTGATGGCTAAATAACATCGCTTTCAAGTTCTCCGTTGTTGATAGAGGTTCTCCTGTTGTGTTAATTATGACGAAAGTTTCTTCCCCTGTACGGCGATTTTCCATATCATAGTACATGAATGTCAGATTATCAACAATCCTATTTCCTATATCCACAGGATTTAATCCAGATGTATCAAGAATAGTTTCTATATCTTCCAACGATTTTAGCATACTTTGAATGCTGGGATCTAGCTTATAATCATTAAAGAACCACGATTGCTTTTCTATGTCAGATACATGCAGGTTATGTCCACCAAGGAAAAAATGCATGGTGAGGTCACTTAGGAAATATAGAGATGATTCCCTTATTGCATATTGAAGTCGTGGTTCGTGATCATCAGACAATTCAAAGTCTGAAATCAAGTAACTCTGAAATCCATTATTCTCCGTTTTTCGGTTGATCATACCAATAAGTAAAAACAATGTGGTGAAGCGTTGTTGTCCATCACAAAGTTGGATATGACCAGCAGGTGCCTCGTATCCATAAATAAGCCCCAAATTAAGAGAATCATTGGCAAGATTATTAATCAGACCCTCCACAAAAGCATAAGCATAAGTTTTGGATATATCAGAAGACGTTACTTTGTCGCCCCAACAATAGTCTCTTTGAAGGTCGGGAATAATAACCCTATTGTCGTCAGACAATATATACGAAAGCTTGTATGTTTCACCCGATACGAGTTTGTTATATTTCAATGCCATAGTAGTTTTTTATTTCATTGAGAATTGACTCCTTATTTTCTTGTATCTCTCTTATACCCCATGAACTTTTGGCAAAAACAGACATGGAATGCAATAAATGTCGACTACGGAAAGGCTTATCTTCTTCGTCAACTTGGAAATATATACTCTTTTTTTCTTCAACAGTTTTTGCGCCGAATTTTGAATTTTCATTTTTGTAGAGAAGTACCAAATTACCAATACAATGCTCACTACCATTCCCATTAAATTTTGAACGGTCAAGCATATCTTCGTTATTGCCTTCTCCAGTTTCAATCTGATTGCTAACGGAATCAAAGACTTTTGATTTTGGGAAAATATGTTCCAATGACCGTTCTTTCCAGATTTTGAAATCAAAAGGTCTTCCAAGTTTTGTGTCTTCTTCAATATTTCGACGTAGTAATTGCAAAAAAGCATAGCTATTATCTTCATTATAGAGATTATCACTTGACAATGAACGTAGCATTTCAATTTTCTTTGTTTTCAGTTCTTCATCAGCATCTATATTTGAAAGATATTTAATAATTTGTGAATGTGAAAGACCGCTTTCAAGGAAAATAATCTTATAATAGTCACACACATCGAAAGAATTTGCATGAGCAAAATAGTCTATAATAAACTTGCTCCTATCCCCTTTGGGAAGCAATAATAAAATTGCGCCTATGATATTGTGTAGTCTCTTTTTTCTTTCTGTTTCATACGCACTATTATATATGTCTTCAAATGACTTTTGAAGATGCCTCAAATCATAGAAAGTCTGTTTTGCAGAGAGTTCAGGATTCTCGCCCAAGAGACATGTTTCTTTGAAATTTTCAAAAGAAAACTGCTTTTTCCCCTGCGCGCGACGAACAAAGTAAGTTCTCAATAGCCATCCCATGGTATGTCCTTCTGTGCGGTAGAATTCTCTAACTTTATTTTGATTCCACCAGTACAACCACTTGTCCCACTCTCTGGCATAACGGCTTCTTAAGGCATTCTGCTCCCAGCGTATGTCTTCACTAATATCATCCGAAAGAGAAACAAGGCGTAGCAATTCTGCTTTTATAATTTCTTCTTCGGACATGTCTGCTTTGTTGCCATTCATCATAGTAAACACTGTCGATGCTTTCCTGTCAGGAATTACAATATATAGGAACCGGATATTGGTAAGTATATCGTTAATCCTTTCATGAGGTATGTTCTCTGCCAGTATGGTTCTGATAGTTTTTTTGAAGAAATACAAATCCTGAAATTTTTCGTTCGTGTCTTCTTTGGCCATCTCATGTAATTCATCTGTGCTTTTACCAATAATACTGCGTAAAAACTCACCTGCGCCACCCACACAATTATCACGTCTTACATTATAACGTATCTGCATATTATTCTTATATTGCAAACATGTAAGCAACAAGAAGAAAAAGGTCATTCTCTGTTGACCATCAATGACACTAATCCCATCTGAGGTTTCAGACACAGTAAGACCTTGAAGAAATAATTGTTTGGGTATCGAAGGAGTTAATATGCTGTCTCTGATACTTCGTAAAATATGTTCTACAGAATTCTCTGATGTATCTTTTCTGTTTTTCCCCCAGATATATCCTCTTTGATAAGGAGGAATTGTTATTATAGGATTCTGAGCAATTAAATCACCCAAAGAAATAATGGCACTCATATATTATTATAGTTTAATCATTAATTCGCATTTTCAATTACAAAGAGTGCTTCACGGATTGCTCCTGTGAAAGCACTTCTTTGTAGTGGACGGAGTTGGAGATGAATTGTAGCATAAAGGAACTCTTTTATGGCAATTTGAATTTACTTAAAAGCTCATTCATAAGCATATTCCCCATTCTGATTTACAAATGCCCTTGCTATGTTATATGCTGTCTGGAAATCCTTATTATTGTAATAATATTCCCATACCTTAGCTATTAAATGGTGTATACCTGAACCACCTTTTTCTCCATAATTACATCCACTGCTTGTTAATACGTTGTTTATTTTTAGCAGTAACTGAAGTTGTTGTCCACTCATGACCATTCTATTCTTCATTAAAGTGCTTGCAAGGTCAGCAATAAATCTACGTTTGTATTCTATTGTAGATATATTAATTTCATCTACTTTTCCCTTCCAATCTTCTTTGGTTGTTGGTAATGAATTCCAGATGTTTAATTGTTTTATTAAGGATATCACTTTCTCAACATAAAAATCAATAGAGTATCCACTATAAACACCCATCCATGTTGGATGGGGCAAGGCCATAATGTGTACATTGTCATCACGCAAATAGTGATATCGTATCTTCATTTTCTCATCAATATTTAAAGAAAGTATCTCCTTTTTATTATCCACAGGAACACCACATGCTCTGACAGCATCATCATTTAAAATATACTCTTTGTCCACATTACGATTAAGGATGAATATAAGTTTGGGAGCAACTGATTTTATTAAATTGTTGACAGAATCAAAGCAGATACTGCTTCTTTTAACAGCTTTCCAAATCTCCGGATTGACATTTCTCGGACCTGCAGTCACCTGATATCTTTCAATTGAGTTGGTCTCGCCCCAAATAAATGAAGTTAAAATGTCCTTGTGACTTATAGCATTAATCAAATCATTAAAATCAATACTATAGAAATTCGCAAGGAATTTCCAAATAAAGCCCCAAAAAGTTGAAGAATAGTTTGATGCCCATTTTAAATATCTTAATTTGTTTATATTGTCCTCATAACAGGAAACGGCTTTTTTCAAATCCTCATTTGCTATTACACAAAACTCATTAATATCTTCCCAATCATAAGTTTCCATCCCAATAAACGCCATTTTATATTTGGCTGTTTCATAATTCTGCCCCATAATAGGTATATGGGGAGCAGGGATTCCTGTTACATCCATGCCCCTAATACCATCAAGGAACTGCCCAATAAGAGGGGCATATTGCTCGATAAATCTTTCTCTTAAATGATCCATATTTTTTTATTATCTAGTCTAACTTCTCAAATTCAGAATCATTAACTGAACAGCAGGCCTTCTTGTAGTCAAACTGGTACATGCGCATGTACTGCTCCTTAATCTCTACAATGTTGTAACGACTTTATTCATTCTGGAGTAATGTATCTCGATAATGCTCCACATCACGAATAATATCATTCAGATAACTGATTTTTTCCTCTTTTGTGCAATCTTCCAAAGCATCATCAAAGAGATCATCGATATAATATTCATGTTCATAGCCATCTTCATCAAACACTGAAAGGATGCTATATATGTACTTTTCTTGTTGTTTGTTTTTACTTTCCATAATAATTCCTATATAAAAGTTATGTAATTGATAATTTTAGTCCAATTTTTCAAATTCAAAATCATTTGCAGAGCAGCCTGCTTTCTTGTAGTCAAACTGATACATGCGCATGTACTGCTCTTTAATCTCTACGGCTCCATTGTAGAATGGAGTGGTGGTGTGCGAGCGTGTTGTCACCGTAATCGACATCTCTGGCGTCAACACTTGCCCATTAGAGCGCTTCACTCGTTTGGGCGTAATTCTAAATACTTTACTCATGGTTGTTTTTTTCAATTATTGATAATTACAATATTTCTCTTGCAATCCACACAAGCTGCTGAAT
>CADBBS010000061.1 GCA_902793045.1 uncultured Lachnospiraceae bacterium | reverse complement strand
GACTACGATATGATTCAAGACGGAGATAAAATTGCAATTGGAATCTCTGGCGGCAAAGATTCCCTTTGTTTGTTGTATGCTCTTGCAGGTCTACGTAGGTTCTACCCAAATAAGTTTGAATTAGTTGCTATTACAGTTGATTTAACTAATGGTGAGATGGATTTTAGTAAAGTTAAGGACTTATGTGATGAATTGGATGTAGAATATCATGTTATTAAGACTGATATTAGAAATATAGTGTTCGAACAACGTGGTGAAACAAACCCCTGCTCTCTTTGCTCAAAGATGCGCAAAGGTTCATTAAACGATAAGGCTAAAGAGTTAGGATGTAATAAAACAGCTTTTGCTCACCATAAAGACGATATTATTGAGACTATGCTCTTAAGTTTGATATATGAGGGACGTTTTCATTCATTTAAACCTGTAACATATCTAGATCGTATGGATTTAACGCTTATTAGACCACTTATGTATGTTCCAGAGATGGATGTTATTGGATTTCAGAATAAATATGAACTACCAGTCAGCAAACCACAATGTGATATAGATGGACATACTAAGCGTGAATATGTTAAAAACTTGCTTAGACAGTTAAATAATGAAAACCCAGGTGTTAAAGACAGATTCTTTACTGCTATTCTAAACGGAGGTTTTGAAGAATAATGGATGCTACAAATTATCATGATCAAGTAGATATTAATAACGAATTAAAACTGAGGGAACTTCGAATGAAACTCCCTAGATTTTGTGGCGAATTCTTTAGAGGAATTGAACCTACTACTTCTAGCCGTACACGTATAGCTTATGGTTATGATTTAGTTGTTTTCTTTAACTATATGCATGAATATAACCCTTCACTTAAGAATAAAGATGTGGTTGATTTTGACTTAGATATGCTAGACAGAGTTACATCTACTGATATTGAAGAATATTTAGAGTATTTAAAGCTTTATAAAGATGAAAA
This sequence comes from uncultured Lachnospiraceae bacterium, assembly GCA_902793045.1. GTDB lineage: Bacteria > Bacillota > Clostridia > Lachnospirales > Lachnospiraceae > Eubacterium_G. The sequence continues at coordinate 6,977 of CADBBS010000061.1, read as the reverse complement.
TGGGAAATTACATAGAAACTCTGAACGTGGAATTAAACGTAAATTAGCTTGTTTACGTACGCTCTACCGCTACTTTTATAAGAAAGAAAAGATTAAAAACAATCCAGCAGCTATAGTTGAGTTACCTAAACTACATCAGAAAGAGATTGTGCGTTTAGACGCCGACGAAGTAGCTGATTTGTTGGACGAGGTGGATAAGGGTGACAAATTAACTAAATCACAACAACGATTCCACGGAAAAACTAAAACTAGAGATGTTGCTATTCTTACACTTCTACTTGGAACTGGAATGCGTGTGTCTGAATGCGTTGGTATAGATATAAATGATATAGATTTTAAAAATTCTGGCGTTAAGATTAGACGAAAAGGTGGATATGAAACTGTAGTCTACTTTGGCGAAGAAGTTGAAAAAGCTTTAAGAGACTATATTGAAGAACGAAAACATATAGTTACGCAGGCCGGACATGAAAATGCACTCTTCTTATCTTTGCAGAAAAGACGTATAGGAGTTAGAGCTGTTGAGAATCTAGTTAAGAAGTACTCTTCTCTTGTTACAAACTTAAAAAAAATTACTCCTCATAAGTTACGAAGCACTTATGGTACTGCACTTTACCGTGAAACAGGTGATATATACTTAGTTGCTGATGTGCTGGGCCACAAAGATGTAAATACTACAAAGAAACACTATGCAGCTATTGAAGATGAACGAAGACGTAAAGCTAGAAATGCTGTAAAACTTAGAAAAGATTAAAAACAAAAGATGCTAACCAGGATCAACTGGATAGCATCTTTTTTAAAGAAAAAAAGGTAGTAATTATAAGAAACAATATAACATTGAAACTTAACAAAAAGAGAAATATAAAAATGATTATTTTGCAATATCAGAATAATATGAAATGATTAAGTTCTCACCTTCTGTGATCTCATCATCTTTCAATCTATTATCATTCTTTAAATCGCTTATATAGTCTTTAATTGATACATCTGTACCTTTAGTATATTCTTCTGCAATACTAGTCAATGTATCGTTCTCCTGGATTTTATAGCTTGTATAGTACTTATACTTAGGTGTATTAGCGCTATCACTAGCATCTACAAATTTAACTCCCAACATGATTACAATAACAATTGCAAATACTGCAGTCATTATTAAATAGAATTTTTTCTTTGTAATAGTTCTCATATCAGACCTCCACACTATTATAATTATATGGGAACATTTGTTCGTTTTCTTGTATTAAGTATAATATTCGAACAGATGTTTGTCAATACTTTTTTCGAATATTTGTTCGATTTTTTCTTGACATCCCTTTTTTAACTGTGTTAAGATTAACATAAGAACAGTACAATAAATGGTACAGTTGAATAAGGAGGTATATAAAATGCCTGGTAAAATATCTGCTAAACAGCAAGAAATATTAGATTATATTAAGGAAGAGATATTAAGAAAAGGTTATCCACCTACTGTCAGGGAGATATGCGAAAAGGTTGGACTAAGTTCTACTTCTTCTGTTCACTCTCATCTTAATACTTTAGAAGAAAATGGATATATCAAAAGAGATTCATCTAAGACTAGAGCTATTGAGATTGTGGATGATGACGAGTTTGCTATTTCACGTAGAGAGATTTCTAACATTCCTATCGTAGGACGCGTGGCTGCAGGTGAACCACTACTTGCTGTAGAGAATATTGAAAATTACTTTGCTATTCCTACAGAGTTTCTTCCAAATAAAGATACATTTATTCTTAAAGTTCATGGCGACAGTATGATTAATGTTGGATTCTTTGAAGGTGACTATTTGATTGTAGAAAAAACTGATACTGCAAATAATGGTGATATAGTTGTTGCACTATTAGAAGATTCGGTTACAGTTAAAAGATTCTACAAGGAATCTGATCACATTAGACTCCAGCCTGAGAATGATGATTATGAACCAATCATTTGTACCGATTGTCAGATTGTCGGAAAGGTATATTCACTTTATAGACCAAATATTATTTAAAAAAATATGATATAAAAAAAGAGCATCTTACTGATGCTCTTTTTATTTTGGTTTTAATTATAGTACTGAGTTAGTATCTTGAGGTGGCATTGTAAATTCTAGTTCTTGAGCTTTATTAATTAAAACTAAGAATGATGCACCTGGGAAAAAGATACTTAAAATACAAAGCAATGCTCCAGACTTTCCATTTGATCTTTTGTTTAAACTATCTACAATCACACCAGATTTGTAATACCAGTAATAACTATAAAATGGAATAAACATAAATAGTAATAACTTTGTAATTGGATCTCTATAGTACTCCTTATTCATACTACTTAAGTATCTAGTAATTTTAAATATTCCGATATAATTCCAAATACCACAAGTAACTATTATTAAGAAGAAATGAAGAACTATTCCAGTATTTATATAATGATAATCCTGATTCTCTTTAAGCGAAGCATTATATTCTGCGTTATTGGCCACTCCACCGTTCTGTTTAACATAGTCAGCAGTAACCTTTGGTCTTGTTTCCAAATATGCAGTAATGATAACCCAACTAGCTGAAATAATTAGAGCTGTTATACTCTGTAACATTGAATACTTATAACCAAATGCAAATACTAAAATCAAATAAACTAAATTAATAACAAAATTGCCTACAAATATTAATAAAGGAATCATAAATGATATTTTGCTATTAGATGCTTTCCTCTTTTTAATATCAATTAACAAGAATACTATTGCAACAATAAGTGCAATAAAACTAATAACATCTAATATATATAACAACATATTCATTGTTAAAAACTGTTTGCTATCTGATATCAAATATGATGCTTCAGTGCCTTTTTTGTAAATATCAATAAAATCGATGAAATTTAATACTGTTACCACAAGGCTAATTACAGCAAGAAGTCCGTAAAGAATAATAGCAACAAAAAATGTATTAAAATCACTGTTAGCACTTACAAAAACAAGCAACATAATCAAAACAATCATCGAAAGTAAATTGATTATAGAGGCAGTTAGCCCTGAACTATACCCTGAAGATAAAGGCATATAAACACTCAAAAATAATAAAAATAATGAAACGGCTATCGTAGATATACCTGCCACTCTAATTTTTTTGAATTGAATTTTTTCTAAAGTATTCGAAATCGAATTTGAAAATTTATTCATAGTAAAAAATCCCTCCCGTTAATTCTATATAAATAATATCATAAAAAATAATAAAAATAAAACCCACACATTAATGTGGGTTTATATCTTAAATAGCTAAACACTTATCTAGTCTCTTTATTATTTCATCTTTGTCCATATCTTTTCCAATGAAAACAAGTTTAACCATTCTATCACCAATTTCTTCATCCCAGTCGCGAACTAGAGTTGGGTCTTCTGCCATCATCTGCTCTTGTGTTTCCTTTGGAGCGGTAGCGACCCATTGACCTGCTTGTTGGATTCCGACTTGCTTGCCGGCCTGTTCAAACATATAAGCCATGTCGTTGTTTTCAATTACCCATACAATTCCCTTTGTACGAATGACTCCCTCTGGATAGTTCTCGACAAAGTTCTCGAAACCTTCTTTTGTGAATGGATCACGTTTGTAATATACAAAAGTTTCAATACCAAATTCTTCTTCGTGGCCATGGTCTCCATCGTGATGATGGTGGTGGTGATGACCATGTCCATGATGATGTCCATGATCGTGGTGATGTTCGTCGTGGTCGTGATCATGATGGTGTTCGTGTTCATCATGTTCGTGGTGATGATCATGTTCTTCATGGTTATGGTGTTCGTGATGCTCTGTCTCTTCCACTTCTGCATCTAACTCTTGAACCCAACCAGCTGAAAGACTTGCCTGTTCAAAATCAAATCTTCCTGTATTTAAAATCTCTGAACATGGAACTTTACAATAATTTGTCTCTATAATCTTTGCTTTAGGCTGAAGTTTTTTAATGATAGATTTAACAGTTTCTAGTTGTTCACTTGAAACAGTATCAACTTTATTAAGGATAATTGTATTACAAAACTCAATCTGCTGGATAATAAGACTTTCAATGTCTTCATCTTCTACATCATCGTCTAACAACTTTTCGCCACAGCCGAACTCATCAGCCAGTCTGGCTACATCGACCACACTTACAATGTTATCAAGCTTAGCAATCTTAGCGTTAGGATCAAATGATCCATCTAAAACAGCAATTGACTGAGCAATTGGAATCGGTTCGCAAATACCACTTGCCTCAATCATGATATAGTCAAATTTGCCAGTCTGAATCAAATCAAGAATCTGGTTTATCAAATCTTCGTTCAATGTACAACAAATACAACCGTTTGTAAGCGGAACTAAATTGTTGTCCGCCATTGTCACTTCGCCACCCTTGGCGATAAGCGATGCATCAATATTTACTTCACCTATATCATTAACGATAACAGCTACTTTGTAGCCCTCTTGGTTTGCGAGCACTTCATTTAAAAGTGTAGTTTTGCCCGCACCCAAATATCCTGTTAATAATGTAATTGGTACCATTGGTCTTTCCATAATTTCACCTTCTTCTTATAGGTCAGTTCCGTTTATCTCGTTACCGTCTGACCAAATTCTTTCCAAGTCAAAGAACAATCTGTCTTGTTCATTGAATATATGAATAATAACATCTTGATAATCCATTAAAATCCAGTTGGCATTGTTGTAACCCTCAATCTGTTTTGGAGTTACATCTACTTTAGCTAGTTCCTCTTCCACATTGTCAGCCAAAGCCTTTACCTGGTTTTCATTTGTACCACCAGCAATGATAAAGTAATCAGCTAAAATTGAAATGTTGGAAATATCAATTATTTTGATATTAACGCCCTTTTTGTCTTCTAATGCATCAAATGCTATTTTTGCAATCTGTTTTGAATCCATATGTCTCGTTCTAAATCTCCTTATAATAATTATATGCTTCTCGTGTATGCTCTTCTATTTCTTCATCTGTTGATTTCAAGTATTCCATCATATTTTCGAGAATACATTTAACTAACAAATTCAAATCCTTTGTCGAAATGTCTCTTAAATAATCTAGCCTTGGAAGATCTTTTCTGCCAGGTTCAATATAGTCCGCGGCAAAGATAATCTTCTCCAAATCGCTCATTTTCGCCTTACCTGTGGTATGCCAAAAAACTGCGTCCAATACTTCTTGATCTGTAATATGATAACGCTCTTTTGCTACTATAACTCCCACCTTAGCATGCAACAAAAATGGCTTTTTTTGCTCAATTTGTGTGACTTTTACGTCATTCTCAGCACATATGCTTAAAAGCTCTGTATCGTCGAAATATTTCGCACAATCGTGCAATATTCCAGCTAAGTATGCCTGATTTGGGTTAACATTAAAGGCTTCTGCCATCTTTACAGCTGTATCCGCTACACCTAATGTGTGCTGATATCTATGTGAGTTTAAACGCTTCAGCAAATCGCCTTTAATCTTTGCAACAGACCAAGCCTCATTTACTTTTTCTTTGTATAAATTATGTTCCAGTATATATTTATATACTTTATCTGGAACAGAATGTTCTAAGTTTTGTTCACCTATTCTTATCTCTGTAGATGATTCATACATTTCATCCATCGCGATACTTGGAATCATAATTTCAAATTTATCTTCTAGTTCAGCCACTAATTTTTCAAAGTCTAAATCAGATCCTTTTTCGCCACGTTTTACAACTAAAAGCTGTGCTTTATCAACAATAACTTCAGGTCTTCGCCAACTAGCAAAACTTTCTAGCGAATCACTTCCAATAATAAAATAAAACTTATCATTCGGGTAAAGTTCTTTTAACTCCGTCAAAGTATCCGCAGAATAAACTTTACCTTCTTTTTTTATTTCATAATCACAAAGTTCTAAGCCATTAATATGTTCAATGGCTAACTTAATCATATTCACTCTGTCTTCTACAGATGTAATATTTTCTTTGTCTTTGTGTGGTGGATTGGGTGTTGGCATAATCCAAACCTTATCAAGTTTGAACTGCTCCAACGCATTCTTTGCAATCTCAATATGTGCATTGTGAATCGGATCAAAAGTTCCACCTAAAATTCCAATTTTCATAATTCACCTATTTATAATATTCGAAATAATGTCCGTAGATTTTTACTGTATCGCCCTCTTTCATTCCGAGCGCTTCCATCTCTTCTATTATTCCATTCTTAACCATAAACTCTTGGAAGAATAAGAAACCTTTTTCTGTGTCGAAGTTTGTGTATCCAAGCATTCTCTCGATTCGAGGTCCTTCAACTGAATATGTTTCATCATCCAACTTCTCGACTGTGTATGGTAAATCTTCGTTATCGATAAAGTCATTAATGTCAAACTCTGTCTCATAAACTGTCACTTCGTCTCCTACTTCATCTAACATAGCGCGAACGGCAAATAACAATTCTTTAACTCCTTCACCAGAAACTGCTGAAATAGGAAATACTTTTATGTCTGGTTCAAACTCTGCTTTTAGATCATCAATAGTTGTATCGTTTTCATCCCAAATAGCATCAATCTTGTTTGCTGCTATCACTTGAGGTTTTTCTAAAAGCTCTGGATTGAACTTTTCTAATTCATTATTAATCGCTTTAATATCTGCAATAGGATCGCGACCTTCCACAGATGCAGCATCAATAATATGAATAATAACTTTTGTTCTCTCAATATGTTTTAAGAACTGATGACCCAGTCCAACACCATCTGAAGCGCCCTCAATCAGTCCTGGAATATCAGCAATAACAAATCCTTTGCCGCCGTCTAAATCAACAACACCCAGGTTTGGATTTATAGTTGTAAAGTGATAGTTTGCAATCTTCGGTCTAGCATTACTTACTCTAGACAAAAGTGTAGACTTTCCAACATTAGGAAAACCAACTAAACCTACATCTGCTATACTCTTTAGCTCCAATGTGACATTTAGCTCCTGAGACTTTTGTCCCGGCTGAGCATACTTTGGAACTTGCATGGTAGGTGT
>CADBBS010000060.1 GCA_902793045.1 uncultured Lachnospiraceae bacterium | reverse complement strand
ATCCCCATGCCTCACGACATAGGGATTCAATAACTAAAAACCAAAACTAACTACTATTATTACTAATTAGCCTTATTTATTCTTACTTCTTACATCTTACCTCAGGCATCGTTTATGTCAGGTACCTGTCACTTGGCATCTTAGTCGCAAAATTTGCGAATACCACTCAACATGGTGCTATTGAAGGTAAAATTCAGACTCATGAGAAAGAATATTTCAATCTTGAGATGGTAACTTCTGTAGGTTACAGAATTATGTCAGGTATCTGTCACTTGACATCTTCAAAGCACTCCTTTTTTGTTTCCCCAATTTTTAATAATACTCCAGCATCTTCTTTAATGCGGCTTTGATTTCGTCTCGCACATATTGTGGTTCTATAACTTCCAACTTCTCACGATGCCATAAAAGTTGCTGGTAGAAGTTATAGCATGGAACCAAACGATATTCGAAAATATTCCATTCACTATTGGTCTCAATCTCCTTTTGTGATTCATGTATAGGTAACCTTCTCACATATTCCACCTGCGTGTCATAAACCTTAATCTTTATCTTCTCTGGTTTCTGCTCATCAGAATGATTAACACCAAAACTTCCATCAAAGTATTCCTCTACTGTAATCTTATTCGAGGGGAGCATCTTCTCGTTCGTCAGTATGATATTCTCCATTCGTTCCAAGGCGAATATTGATATGCCATGATGATGATTCTCTGGCTCTGCTGCCAGATACCAACGCTGTTCCCATGTCCTAAGGAAATACGGAATAAGCAATTGGTGCTTGACAGACTTTTTGTTGAAAGAATAATAGTCGCACTCTATTCCTCTTTTCTTATCGATGGCTTCCAAGATAACCTGCACATTCTCCACACCAGTAGGAGCCTCTGACAATAAAATCTTGTCACGATGCTTCAATGCCAGTTCTGTCATTCCTTCGATATGATAGGCAGACAGCAGATAGTCGTAAAGTGAATCATCCTCACCATAAAGAGCCTGATGACGATGCAGTTCATACTTCCCTGTCCGTTGATTAAAATCGATATAGCAAGGGAATGTCTCTGCTATGAAGTCCTTGTATCTGGCAAATGTACGAGGTTGTATCTCGTCTCCTTCATAAAGTGATGAATACTCGTAGCAGTCGTTAATCTCCTTTAGAGTCAAAGGTCCCCTTCTCTCTAACAGGTTAATCAGATATAAGCATTTCTTAAGTTTAGACATACGTTTCAGAATTTGAGGCAAAGATAGTGATTATTTCTATAAACACAAAGGTTCCAAACTCATATTTTTCATACTTAACAACTTTTTATTTGCATATTAAAATCACTCTTGTATTTAGATCCTTAGCGATTCTCTGTAATTGCTCTCGATTCTTCTCAACAAAACCATAGTCACATTTAATAATCAGCCAATCCTTCTTAAACTTTTCCAGATCCATGATGACTGTTGCTGTTATCGATTGAATGTTAGCTTCATTAAAAGCATAAAAACAGTACTCCCCTTTTATTATCCTCTCAAGATGCCCCCTTGACCATCTTTTTTTTAGCACTTTTGCAAATGCATCGCTACTAAAATTAGGTATGAGCCAGACGCTAGACTGTTTGAGTTCTAGTGTGATGTACCTCCAAAGCTTCATCCAATTTGTTGAGCTCGGCAATTCGTGGGTATTCCCAGGTTGAATGAACTGAAGCCAGAAAAACTGGCTATTCAACATATAATTAGGATATGGGTCTTTTTTTATTTTCATATCTCTTCAATAAATTTTCCAATCTTATTACTCGAATCTTCTACCACGTGAAGAAATTCATTAAAAAAATGTGGTATTCTCTTATAGTTTATTCCATCTTTAGTAACTTCCACATAAACTATTCTTTTTCCAGTATTAAATTCGTGGTTTGTTACTAAAGGAATAGTTCTTATCTGATACTTAGGTTGACAGATAATTCCTAGGTTCAATAATAGATCCGCCATTTTATCTAAGTCCTCCCAGGTATCTTTAGGGAATAAAAATATAGAGTAACCATCTGGAACTTCTATGCCTTCCCACTCTTCCAAGTCTAAATATTCTTTGTAGGAGTCAGAATATGGAACAATAACTCCAAGTTTAACTAATTCCGGAGATTGTATGAATTGTGGGTCTCTATGAATAACGATACCACTACGTAATATTGTTGAAGGTCCTAAATTGGTATATTTTCTAATCAATTCCATAATAACTGCAAATTAAGAAAACATGCTGTCAGGGTTCACCTGTATAGGTAACATATTATCTCCAAGAATATAGTTGAATTCCATTGTTTTGGTATCAACCTTATCAGGATCATAAAAATGGAAAGAGATAAAAAGCATATTGGTATCTTTGCGTGTGTCATAATCTATTTCTGTACATTCATACTCTATATTGTCATATTCATCAGCAATAGCTCTCGCAAATTCTTTTAAGTGGTCTAGTATAACTCCTGACTTTTTATAAAACAAACCACTTATACTAATCCCATTACTATAATACACCATTTTCCTTACTCTCTCGTTATTATTGAAAATGTTTGCAAATTGTTTCCACGCAATATTTTGCCAATCTTTCATTTCCTCAAGAGAAAAATGCATTATCCCCATCGGAGAATCGTTGCTATCAAACGCTTCATCACCTAGAATTAACCAATTCTTTACCATATAGTCTTTGCTTTAAGTTTCTGGCAGCAAAGATAAAAAGAGAGGCAGACATTTTATGTCCGACATCAAGAAAAAACCAGGTTTTGATAGAAATGGATCTTTGCTGCCAATTAGATTTGCTTCCCAACCAACATTTATAAACTCAAGGCTTTATAATCCCCCCGGAACAATGATTACGCAAAAACTTTTCATATATTCTATCAAACATTCTACCTCTACATAATTTGCCAAAAGGGGAAAAATCATAACCACCTCCATTTTTTTTGTATTTATCTAGAAATGTTCCAAAGATTTCTTTATCATGTTCTAAATTTTGAGAGTATTCTCGCGTTTCTTCAAAACACTTAAGTAAATAATATTTACTACAACGTTTGTTACTAGTTCTTGGGGATTTAATATACATTTTATTCATTGTATCACAATTACCATATTAAAACTATTTACATTGACAAAATGTTAAATAAGATATTCCTTCAGCTATGATATAAACTCTATTTCAATTGCTTTACTTATTGTAGGAAAATTCTAAAGCCCTATCTACGATATTAAATAGTTCGAAGTCAATATCTTTCTTTTCAAGTTTCATTTGCTCTCTGAACTGCTTATTCCCTTTGAACGATTTTGTCAAAAGTTTGCGATCTTTTTCGTCTGTTTCTATACTGTAGAGCAAGTTAGCAAAGTAAACTACTAAATCTTTTTTCAACAGATACTCTGCTTCCACTTCGTTTGAAGAAAAGAATGCATCTAATTCCTCTTCTGTATAATTTGGTTGCAACCCCATAATGGGATTAACAAGTAGTTGGGAAGATGAATTCATAAAATTAACATAGGCACCTAAATTGTATTGTTGTTTTTCCGTCATGTTTTCATAGTCTATGCCAAAAGAGCCGATATCTACAATAGCATCATTTAACTTAGCCGTTTCATCAATAATGCGCTTTATGCGTTCTTCTATTTCTACAATTGCCAGTTTATATTTATTTTCGTCTCTTTCAATTATATGCGTAAAAACTTCTTCAAGTCTATCTTTCTCTGACTTTGTTATCCAAAGCATCAGACCGCTACCAAGTAAGGCAACGCCAGCAATTGACAAACCAACTGGACCAGCAAGAGCAAGAAGAGCTGTACCGCCAGCCATTCCCCCTCCTCCAGTTGCTAAAGCACCACCACCAAGCCATGCAAGTGCAGCTTTAGTAGCTGCAGCACCACTTAATGTCGATATTGCAGTTCCAGTAGAAGCAACACCGAAAGTTGTAGCAATACTCATTGCGGCTGTTGGGCCAAGGGCTGCTACACCGACTCCGAAACTAGTACCAGCAGCTCCTGTGCTTAACTCCACTTTAGTAGCAGAATTATAATCATGCACTATCTTATCAACCTGTTGCTTCCAAGCTAGACGTACTTCTTTTGCCAATTCGTATTTACGTTTCGTTTCGTCGGACACATTCCGAATCTTATCGAATTGTTTTTGGATAATAATCAGGACATTATTCAGACAATAAGTATAATATCCAAGTTCGTTAATCTTACCATTAGTTTGGCTCACTAATGATGCAATATTATCCGCTGCTACCTGCAACTTACTTCTCTCCTTACTCATATTATTTCTGTTTTGTAAAGTGTCTATCAATGTCTGATTTATTTTTGAGTTGCTCATTCTCGGGAACGCCTCTCTTTGCTGCTAATGAAGCAGATTTTGCAAATGCTAAGATATAATCATTAGACTTTAGATCATCAATGAAGGTTATGTACTCTTGGTCGTTATATTTTTCCTTCAAGATATTTAATCCTTCAATATAATTTTCAACTATATTTTTCTTCCTTTCTGCGAACTTCGCTTCTTTCTCTGCAAGATGAACATTCATAGCACGCTTTGCTTCACCATATAGACATATGGTAAATCTGCCAAAGCCCACAACATTTAGTCTTAGGAAAAACTCTAATGGATTAAAATTACCACCTCCACTTACGAATCCGCGTATAGTTGCATCTGTAATATCAACTAGGCAAAAAGTGCCGTGAGCAACGGTCAACATTCTTTTCACTGTAGGATTTGAGAATGGTTTACAAGCAGACCATATTTCTTTGAACGAACGGTTATTCTCATCTGTTGAATTGTAATACTGGATAAGTCTTCGTATTGAATACAATAGCCTAACAATAAGTTCGTTTATAAACACAGGGATAACTTGCGCTGTTTGAAATCTAAAGTCGAATCCCTCTTTATACATATTTAAAGCAAGATCACTTACATCTTTATCAAACTGATTTACAGGAATGTTTAATTTGCTTTTTATTGCAATTATGTCATTTGTCCATGTCCACAATGGTGACGGTATACCCATTCCACGACCACTACTACCAGAAGATCCACTTATATCAGACATCAGGTGACAAAACCAATTAGAGAATCCGCACCATAACTTTGCAAGAATACTATTACCTTGAAGTTCAAATTTACCTTCAGCTTCTACTAACTCTATCATCTGTCCATCAGAAATAAAGTGAGATGAATTGGTGAATTGATTGAGTATTGAGAAAAAAAGACCTAAAAGACTTGGGTTATGAGCAAGTGATTTAAAATGATGATTTCTAGCATTCAAATCATAAACAAAACTCGCAGCGTCTCCCATACCACGTTGATCATAAGGAACATGATAGTGTCTTTCCAAATAGCCAATGGCTGATTTCAAAGGATCTTTTCCTTCTTTAGCACCTTTCCATCCGCAAAGCTTAGCAAAATCACAAGTGCGTTTCCCAAACCATTCATCAGTGATATTTCCTAAAGGTGATTCTCCTGGTTTTCCTACGAAAAATACATCTAACAATCCACATAATGCCCCTGAACATGCACTTAGTGTGTAATCAATCTTGTCACAAGCAGGCTTTAAGGCATTTACACTTTCAATTGTTTCGTTCAATGCTTCTATGTCCAAATTGGCTTGTGTCAATGCACTCTCAATGCTTGACAGATAGCTGTATTTGTCTTCTTTCTGGTTTATGTCAAGTATTACAATTCTATCTGTATCCATAATTACATATTTTAAGTTTCATATTTTTGCGACAAGAATAGAAGGACTCGTCCTCTCTACATACTTGCCTAATTCAAAGTGAGCGTTCCGCTCTTCTCTATGACTGCATCGCCAAAGATAGAGAATAAATCTGAAATGGCAAAACATTTATACACCTTTTCATATCACGGACTGAGTTTTCTATGTTATACATTTTGTGAAATCATATAGCAAACTCCTAAGCCTAACAGATGTCTGTGTCGCCATAAGGCAGGGATTTCCAAGTAGAATTCTTCCTCAGTGAGAGGAATTGATATGATGGCACATGCGCCCCAGATCAATGCTGTATAAGAAAAGATTCTGGGGACACCTGCAAATACCATGACTGTAACAATTGCCATATGAAGGAATGGGATACCTTTTGTAATAATATCTAACTTCATAATCAATCGGTTCGACAATCTATACTTCTTAATCTTCTGTATTGCCAGGAGTTCTTCCAACGGTCTATTTCATAGGCACGCTCGCAATCATAAGGATGACTGCAGGCTGCTTCTCGGCTAGTCTGTTGAATACGATTCCACCACGAAGCATTTTTAAGCTTATGGTATTCTTCTGCCTGATCCAAAAGAGGGCTTCTATTGACGATTTTGGCATCAACACCACTTGACAATTTAAGCATCATAGATTGAAAGACAGATTCTCCTGTAACTGCTGCTGCACAACGGTCAGCAGACAATTCTCCTTTTCGATTCCAATACTGCAATGCAAAGTAAAGAGGCTCAAAAGCAATCCAGGTGATGATTCCTAAAGCGTCTTGCATATCCATGAGAATGCGTAGTATACTCTTATAGAACGAGTGCTTGCAAAGTAGATGACCACATTCATGTGCAATGACACATTGGAGTTCTTCGACTGTGAATTCTTTAACCAAAGTGCTACTGACACAGATAAATGTATTGGTCTCGCCATAGGTATAGGCAAATAGGTCGGTATCTTGAAAGATATATAGCTCAGGTTCTTTGATGCCTACCTTCCTAACAACATCCTTGAAGGCTTGATATACTTTTGGCAGATTATGAGCATTTACCTTCAGGTGGTTTCCAAGAATGATACCGCGTAATTTTTTCTCATATCCATAGTCCATTATTTTTCGTACCAATGGATTGAGTCTTTTTGTTTTTTTTATCATTTGGATGGCCTTTGCATCCTCAGGATGCATAATATCTGTTGCTTTCATAGGGCTTAAATTTTCTGAGTTAGTAATGCTGTCTGACGAAAACGCATGGAAGCAATCATGATGACTGCGGGAATCATCACACGATAAGCAGGCGAGGCAATGTCGCTGATAGTCCATCCTGCCAATACTACCCAACCTATAGGACCAGCGGCTACTCCGTTGTAGCGTCCAACACTACCAAACCCTACCATCGTAGCACATCGCCCTAATAGAAATTTTGCTGTATAGGTTATAGCATAGTTAATTATTCGGGACAACAATATTGCATTGTGACGTACTGCTGTCAATAAAGCCCAGATAAGTGCCTGACGCCTTAGATTCTTATGAACTATGCCAGCCTCGTCTGCTATCTGATGGAGCTCGTGGTCAGAGAGTTGAGAAGTAAACCTTTCGCAGACTTCTGTCATCAGTTGTCTTTCCATCGTTGGCACAGAATCATCATCATCGACTTCCACATCCATCTTGCGACACACACGATGCACAATTGTTTCATAACTGTCAGCCTCACCATGACGAAAAAAGGTCTTTATGGTATTTGTGCCATATTTACGCAGTTCCTCACTGAGCTCTGTTGCCATCAGGTTCATGTGTTCTGGGTAGTAGCGCAAAAAGGCATTAGAGTTAGAGAGTTGTTCACTCATTCGCAGTTCACCTTTCTTATTATAAATAAGGAAATCGCACAATGTGCGAAGGTCATCATTCTGGCAATTTGCCAAAAACAATAAATCTTTGTCTTGTTTCATACTTTTGTCCTCCATTTTAAGTTTCTGGGGGCAAAGGTAAAGGGGTGGGCGGACAAAAGGTGTCCGACCTATAAAAAAATAGTGAAACTCCTATCCAACTTTTAGTTTGAACGCTCCAAACGGGTAGTTTGAACGTTACAAACGCATCGAATGTATGCTACTTTTGGGTCGAAAGTATATTATTTTCACCTCGGAAACATATTGTTTTCACTTCGAAAACACGTTGTTTTTGATATGGAGTTATGGAGTTAAGACAAAATAAGAATTTCGCAAAAACACCTACCCTCCTACCTATATATGGCTGAAATGCCGATGTATAAAGGGTTTAAGGATAGGTAGGTGTTTGTTCAACACCTACCTAACAGGTA
>CADBBS010000059.1 GCA_902793045.1 uncultured Lachnospiraceae bacterium | reverse complement strand
GGAACTCGTTCATATCAGATTTCATTGCCAACGACTGATACGTTTGGCGAGACAAAGAAGTGTGATCCAGTTCAATATACTATTAATGCACCAACAACTACAGCGGCGCCAACTACTACGGTTAAACCAACCACAACAGTAGCGCCAACTACTACAGCAAAACCAACAACCACAGCTGCACCAACCACGACAGCTAAACCAACCACAACAGCAGCTCCAACTACTACAGCAAAACCAACTACAACAGCAGCGCCTACCACAACAGTGGCACCAACCACAACAGAAGTGCAAACAGAAACTCCAGTTAACAATTGGATTTCATGTACTGATAGATGGTTACATAGACAGGCTGATGGAAGCTTTATAGTTGAAGATGGAGCAAATTACAATGCGGTGCAAGGTATCACAGCAATCTATTGTGGTTCTTGGGGTAGTGCAGATATTGAAGTTAGCAACCAGACAACTGATATGTTCTCGTTGCCTATCAATGTTTTGAGTGCTGGAGTAGCAAATCAAGATTGGTGTCAACAATTACATGTTAATAAAACAGGACTAGATAGTTCTAAGAAACATAGTGTTAAGATTAAAGCTGGTGATACAGTTGTATTTGAAGATATAGCTGAGGATGCTACTTCATACAACAAGACAGCTAATCTAGCTGGAAAGCTTTCAGTTGGCCAGACTACACTTACATTTGAAGTAACTGAAATTGCTAAACCTGATGAAGACCCTGATGTTCAAGATATTAATATCAGAGCTTTAACAGATGATATTGAATCAAACGGAAATCTTTGGGCTGATTGGGTTAATCCAACAGGAACAGCAAAGGCATATGTATATCTAGGACAGGTGGACGATGACCACGCTGCAGCCACACTAAACAATGGCTGGATATTCAATGATCAAGCTACACAGCCAATGACTAAGGTTGACAAAGTGGCTAGAACAAGAGATGGCTCAATTACTATTGAAGTAGGAGAAACATATACGCTTATCGTAGAAGCATACAATGCCTATGATCAGAAGGTTGGGTATGGAACAAAAGAAATTACTATTACAGAACCAGAAGTGATAGGTGGAGATGTTGAGTTCTACGATTCTTATAGACAAGATTTAACTCAAGATAACAACACATATTACGCAATCTACACACACTGGAACAAAGTTCCTGGCGCAGCTGGATATAAGTCATATATTAATGAAGAGACAGATGACAACAAAGCAATTGCTGCCAACGGATGGTGTTGGAGTGACCAAGGAACAGTAGGTTCAACTGATACTTGGGTTGATACAGTTATCAGAACAAAAGGTGGAACATACCTAGACGATAACACCACTTATACATTGATTGTAGTTGCATACGACCACAATGGTAATGAAATTGGTCGTGGTGCACAAGAGTTTGCTGGTAAAGTAGCACCAACCACAACAACAGTGGCACCAACTACTACAACAGTAGCACCTACTACCACAGCTAAACCAACTACTACAGTAGCACCTACTACAACAGCAAAACCAACCACTACAGTTGCACCAACTACAACAGTAGCACCAACTACTACAACAGTAGCGCCAACCACTACAGTAGCACCAACTACTACAGCAGAGCCAACTACACAAGGTGCGGTTGATCCATATAGTCATCAAGAGTGGAAAGCAGCTACAGATGGTTCGGATTACAAGATTTGTATTGTTGATAAGAAGACAACTGATGAGTTTAATGGTGTATTCCAAAAAGAAGGAACATCGCTATACATTGCAGGTTCCGCAGCCATATTGAAACCTAATTACAAGAGCGCAAGCTTAAATGGAAATGCTATGGACATTTGGTCAGGTGCGTATGTAAGAGTTCCAATAGCAGGTCTTAATGAAAACGCAGATAACACATTAGTTATTACAGATACATTCAATAATGAATTTACAATCATTATTAGATCTGGTAATCCATATCCTGATGCACCTACAGAGGAACCTACAGAGGCTCCTGAACCACTGGGTGATGAATGGATTAATGTTACTGGTGGAGGAACTCAGTGGTATTACAACAACACTACTAAGATAAAGATTAGTCAGGTTGTTAGTGTTCAGAAACCTGGATTCGCAGATCAACAAGGTATATACCTAACTGTACCAGCTGGCATTTCTGAAGTATCTATCAATGGAGTAAGTCAGAGCGCAAGTGCTACAGAACAAACAATTTGTGGTGTACAGGGCGCAGGCGTAGTAATATTCTTGTCAGCGATGACATCATATACAAACGAGATTGCTATTAAGAATGGTACGAATATTTCATATATTCAGATTCGAAATGTTTTGGCGACAGAGCCAAAGACAGGCAATCAATATGATGTAGAAGTTTATAAGACAAATGAGATTTATCCAACAAAGAGCGGATTGATTTTCGCAGGATGGTTCTCAGATGCAGACTATACCACAGTTTATGAAGGAACATCGGGAAATGCTTATGCTAAGTTCATTGATGCAAAAGTATTAACATTCAAACATCAGTGGGGTAGCAATCACAGTGCATTAAGATTTGTAAGTTCGATTGATTCGCTAGATTATCAATCAGTTGGATTTACATTTAGTGGTACTTACGGAAGCAGCACAATCAAGCAGACTACTAAAGAGGTAGAAAAAGTTTACACTAAGATTACGGCTGACAGTCAGTCAGTGCTTCCAACTGTATTCTCTGATGATTCAGAATACTTCTTTACATACACAATTAGAGGTATGGATGGAACAAAAGCATCAACATGGAATGTTACTCCATACTATGTAACACTTGATGGTACTACAGTAATTGGTAAATCAGGTACAGTGGAGTATACTCCTTAAAACAAATAAAAAACAGTCCACATTTTTGTGGACTGTTTTTTTATTGCAAAGATTTATTCGTATCTTTTTATAACGCTGTATTTATGCTTAACTAATTGTTCATATGCTTTGTCGGCGTCGTCTTGTTTGTGGAATGTGATACGCAACACGCCTTCTTCAAACTCTCTATTGTGAACAATTCCAATGTTTCGAATATTAACTCCGTTTGTGGCAAGTATAGTAGCAATAGTAGCAATGGCACCAGACTCATCCACGATATCGCAGAACAATGTAAAGTGATTTAAGATAATACTGTTTGATAGGTTATCAATATTGTCCCTGTAATCCTTGCTCTCGACAAACATATCATGAATAGCGGGAGCATCTTTAGAATCAAGTTCATCTTTAACAGATTTCAAACTGTCGATATATTTTTGAAGCATCTTACTAATCTCTTCCGAGTTAGTCATGCAAATCTGTTCCCACATATCAGCAGAAGATGAAGCGATACGAGTGATTCCTTTAAAGCCACCGGCCGCCAAAGTCTTCATATATTCTTCTTTTGAATCGTTATCCTTAACCAAGTTAACAAGACTAGATGCAATCAAATGTGGCAAGTGTGAAATAGTTGCAACTGTGTGGTCATGTTCTTCAGGTGAAAATATAATAGGGATAGCTCCCATATCAGTAACAATCTGTTTATACTCAGCCACTTTATCATTAGAAACTTTATCAGTAGGAGTGATAGCATAGAAAGCATTCTCTAACATATGGTTGTGAGAATTTTCATAGCCAGTCTTTTCTGATCCAGCCATTGGGTGTCCACCAATAAAGTTTTCTTCCATATCTAATTCATTAACTGCTTTGTGAATGTTTCCTTTGACGCTGCCGACGTCTGTGATAATACAATCATCATTTATAATATCTTTCAACTGTGAAAGATAAGTAGTGTTATGTTCAACAGGAGTGCAAAGGAAAATATAGTCGCAAGTATTAAAAGTCTCATCAACTTTATCAGTTGCAACATTAGCAGTGCCATCCTCTAGCGCGAGCTTTCTGGCTTCTTCGCCGCGGTTGTACACGGTGATGGTGCAGTCAGGATAAGTCTTGCGCAAAGTTTTAGCGATAGAACCGCCTATTAAACCTATTCCAATTATTCCAAAATTCTTATTCATAATTAACTCCATTACGGCTTCGCCAAAGGCATTAGCCAAAATTCATTTTAGTTATTATAACAGAAAAAGTTTCTTTGTTAAACTTTTAACCTTTATTGTGTAAGATGAAAAAAAGGAGTAAAATAATAGTATGTTGTGGGGCAGAAATGCTCACCGGATTAAAATTTTATAAGGAGGGACGTTTTTATGAAAGTATATGAAACTTCCAAAATTAGAAACGTTGTATTTTTAGGACACGGAGGGGCCGGCAAGACCACTCTAGCTGAAGCATTCGCATATTCGACAGGTGTGATAAATCGAATGGGAACGATAGTCGATGGAAACACTATAAGCGATTATGACGAAGAGGAAACTAGCAGACAGTTTTCGATTAGTGCGTCTGTAGTTCCTGTAGAGTGGGAAGGTTTGAAATACAATATTTTAGATGCCCCAGGCTATTTTGATTTTATCGGTCAAGCAGAAGATGCTATGAGTGTGGCAGATGCTGCTGTAATAGTTGTTAACGGAAAGGCTGGCGTGGAAGTCGGCACAGTTAAAGCATGGGAAATTTGTGAACGTAGACAAATTCCTAGAATGTTCTTTGTAACAAATATGGATGATCCAAATGCGGATTATGCCCAGATAGTTCAAGACCTCAAGGATAAATTTGGAAAGAAGATTGCTCCTTTCCATTTGCCTATCATAGAAGGTGATTCACTAACAGGTTATGTGAATGTAGTAAAGATGGGTGGACGAAAGTATACCGATGATCAGGGTAACTATACGGAAATGGATATTCCTGATAGTATTCACGGTGAACTCGATCCTTGCAGAGATGCTTTGATGGAGGCTGTGGCAGAATCTGATGAGGAGTTAATGGAGAAGTATTTCGAAGGCGAAGAATTTACTACAGAAGAAATTTCAACAGCACTTAGACAGAACGTAATTAGTTGTGATATCGTACCGGTTATGCTTGGTTCAGCTATCACATGTCAGGGTGTTACATCTCTTCTACAGGGATTTGAAAAATATTTCCCATCAGCAGATAAAGCAGAAGTGTTGAAGAAGGCTACTGACGTAAACACAGGTGAAGAAGTGGTAGCAGACTTTGATGATTCTAAACCAGTATCAGCTTATGTATTCAAAACTATCATGGACCCATTCGTTGGAAAGTATTCTCTAGTGAAGGTTCGTACTGGTATTTTGAAAGCAGGCGATACAGTATTTAACGCAAACAAGGACGTAGAGGAAAAATTAAACAAGCTCTACGTTATGAGAGGTAAAGACGTTATTGAAGTTCCAGAACTTCATTCAGGAGATATTGGAGCCATTGGAAAGTTAGATAGTACACGTACAGGTGATACATTATCGACAAAGAAATGGGCTATCGAATATCATCCAACAACAATGTCTAAACCTTACACATATATGGCATACACTGCTAAGAACAAAGGTGATGAAGATAAGATTGCACAGGCTTTGACTAAGCTTTGTATTGAAGATTTAACTTTCAAGTTTGTAGTGGACGATGAAAACAGACAGACATTACTTTATGGTATCGGAGATCAACAGATTGAAGTAATGGCATCTAAGCTAAAGAACAAATATAAAGTTGAAATCGAGCTTCACAAACCTAGAATTGCTTTCCGCGAGACTATCAGAAGTAAGTCTCAGGTACAAGGAAAGCACAAAAAACAATCCGGTGGACACGGACAGTATGGTGACGTAATTATGGAATTTGAGCCATCAGGCGATCTTTCTACAGCTTACGAGTTTGCAGAGAGAGTAGTTGGTGGTGCTGTACCAAAGAATTACTTCCCAGCTGTTGAAAAAGGTATTCAGGAGTGTGTTAAGGCAGGACCTATGGCTGGTTATCCTGTAGTAGGAATCAAGTGTACTCTTATAGACGGTTCTTACCACCCTGTAGATTCATCTGAGATGGCATTTAAGACTGCATCGGTACTCGCGTTTAAGAAAGGTTTCATGGAGGCTAATCCAGTTCTCCTAGAGCCTATTGCAGAACTTAAAGTTACATGTCCAGATGAAAACTCAGGAGACGTAATGGGAGACTTAAATAAGAGACGTGGTCGTGTTTCTAATATGACAGCTATCGATGGCGGAAAACAGTTCATCGAAGCTGAAGTTCCAGTATTAGAACTATACGGTTATTCCACAGCCCTCCGTCAAATCACAGGTGGTAGCGGAGAATTTGAATACGTAGTATCCAAATACGAGCAAGCTCCTGGTGATGTACAGGCTAAACAGATCGAGGAAAATGCTAACCGAGAAGACTAATGAATATCAAATAATAAAAGAGAATGTCATGTATGTGGCATTCTCTTTTTATGTTATAATGTATTTCGATATGTTAAGGAGTTTTAGATGAGTAGATGCGTAATAGTTGGATCTATGAAAGTGGATTCCAAAATACAACAGTATATAAATGATAGTTTTGTTATTGCTGCAGATGCAGGAGTAAAGAACTTAGAAGACCTAAACATTAAACCAGATTTAATTGTGGGTGATTTTGATTCGCTTGGTTTTGTACCGAAAGGCGACAATGTAATCAAGTATCCTGTTAAAAAGGATGACACTGATATGATGCTTGCAGTCAAAGAAGCACTTAAGTTAGGGTATGATGATATTGTTATCTTTGGCGGATGCGGTGGCAGAATAGATCACACGTTAGCAAATATAAACACAATGATATTTGCACTGAAAGAAGGTGCAAAGATAACTATGTTTGATTCTGATGCAGAGTATTATATTTGTGACACTGAAATTGTTTTACCTTTTAAACAAGGATTTAACTTTTCAATTTTTGCTGTAAATGGCACAACAAAAGTAAGCATAGAAAACGCTATGTATAGTGGAGAAGAAATAACTATAGCAAACGATACAACGCTTGGAGTTAGCAATTCATTTGTCGACAAAGATGTAAAAGTAACAGTTAGAGAAGGAATAGCATTAATTGTTGTTACAAATGAATGATTTGACTTTTTACTCTGATAAGAGTAAACTTATTCGTGAAATTTAATAAAGATGCTAGGGGTGCCCAGTGCTGAGATAGACTTAGGTCTTGTCCCTTATAACTTGATTAGGTTAATACCTACGTAAGGAAGCGATTAAATTATTTCTTTTTATGATGAAATAATATAACCTCTAGCGAACTAGTTTCGATGGAGGTTTTTTTATGGAATTTTTGAAAATATTTGCAAAGGCCGTAGATGATGGATATGGCGGAAAGATGTATGTTCCAACAATTTGGGGATATGTTGTAGTTATTGCAATTATTGTTGCAGCTTTAACTATAGCGGCATCTTTTATTGTCGGAAAAAGAGAAAAAAGAGTATCAGCAAAACAATTAACAGTATCAGCTATCTGTGTGGCTTTAGCGTTTATTACATCAAATATAAAACTGTTTAGTTTTCCGTTTGGTGGAACAGTCACATTGTTGAGCATGTTGTTCATATGTTTGATAGGTTACTGGTATGGCTTTGGCGCGGGTATTTTAACAGGTGTAGCGTATGGTCTGCTACAAATGATTATTGATCCATATGTTTTGACTTTGCCACAGTTGTTGGTTGACTATCCTTTAGCGTTTGGTGCGCTAGGCTTATCTGGAATAGGATACCACTTCGACAAAAAGCATAAATATGGTGGATTGCTAGTTGGATACATATGCGGTGTACTAGGAAGATATTTCTTTGCATTTATATCAGGATGGATATTTTTTGGAACATATGCCTGGAAAGGTTGGGGCGCTGTTACATACTCACTTGCATACAACGGAGCATACTTAGGAGCAGAAGCAGCCATCACTATTGCAATCATCGCAATTCCATATGTACAAAGAGCATTTAGGCATGTGAAAACCATAATTTATTAATTATTTTCCATTAGAACACACGGGGCAAAAGCCGTGTGTTCTATTTATATCTTTTCTTTAATTATTGCCTGTTTTAGTGTATAAGTAAAGAGTGTTTTAATCACAATTCTAGAGATTTTGGTGGTCGCTGGAATTATTTTTGGTGTTTTGATGTTTATCTATAGCAAAGTTAATAAAGAAGCTGATAAAACTAGTGGTGTGGCTAAGCAAGAAGAGACTTCACTTTCTAAGAATTCAACTAAGTATTATATTATAGTGGATAAAAAGTGGAATCGAGCTAATATATATAAATATACAACTAAATTTAACTATAATAACGAAGATGATATACGTAAAAACCACAATACTATTAATTGCAATGTAGGTAAAAAAGTTAAAGCAGGAACATATAAATTACAAAAAACTTATTCATGGGTAAAAACAAATAAGTATTGGCATAATTATAATACCCAATATGGTCAAGATGTGTTTCTTCAGAGTTGTTCTTATAAGAATCGTTACCCGAACACAATGGTTAGAAAATCTTACAATATAATTGGGGCGTGGAATAAGAATCATAATGATGAAAATATATGGTTTAAATGTGAGGATGCTAAATGGATTCAAAAAAATGCATATAGAATTACTCTAAGAGTGATAGGCAAGAAAGATCATTTTATAGTTGCCAAGCATATAATAGAGAATCAAAAGTTGGTTAAGGCATGTGGTTGGGATCCAACAGATCCAAACAAAAACAACCCATACAAAAAGCAGAAAAACAATGCGATTACATTTGGACTAAAGACTGTGACTGTCGAGAAGGGACATAAGGTAAACTACCTCGATAATATAATCGCGAAAGACGACAAAGGAAATGTGGTAACAAACAACCTTAAGTACAAAAAGATTAAAAAATCTAAAGTTAAAACTTATAAGGTTGTATACAAATATAAAAACCTAAGTGGTGTTCAAAAGATTAAAGTAGTAGACACTACACCGCCAAAGGTTATGATTGCAAATCAGAAGTTTAAGTTCTACCTGAAGAGTTTGGACAAGAAAGACGTAATCAAGCAGAAGAATATAGACAAGATTAAAGAGATGGTACGTAAAGCTGCATCGGTAAATGAACCTGATTGCGTGATTACAGTTCAAACCATCGACAAAGAAGACTTAAACGAGGGCGACATTTCAGTTGTTGTTACAGCTAAAGATAAATCTGGAAATGTGGGAGCAGCACAGACCTTTGTAAAGGTTAAGGTGAAAGAGGACAAAGGTCCAAAGAAAAAGTATAAGTTTCCAGGACAAAAGAAAAAACACAAAAAGAAAAAAGTAGTTAAGAAAAAACATAAAAAGAAAACAAAGAAAAAGAAGAAAAAACAAGTAGAGACAGAAACAGTTATCGAAGAATAACTAGGAGGCAAATATGTCAGATACATATAATCACAAAGAAGTCGAGAAAAAATGGCAAAAATATTGGGAAGAAAACGAGACATTTAAAACTGATGTCTGGGATTTTAGCAAGCCTAAATATTATGCGCTTGATATGTTCCCTTATCCATCAGGAGTAGGTCTACACGCTGGACATCCAGAAGGATACACAGCTACTGATATTATGTCCAGAATGAAGAGAATGCAGGGCTACAATGTCCTTCACCCAATGGGATACGATTCATTTGGACTTCCTGCAGAGCAGTATGCTGTTACTACTGGTAATCAT
>CADBBS010000058.1 GCA_902793045.1 uncultured Lachnospiraceae bacterium | reverse complement strand
ACATTTATGGTTAAGGGTACTAATGCATACGGCTATCTTAAATCTGAGAAAGGTGTCCACAGACTAGTTCGTATTAGTCCATTCAACGCCCAAGGCAAAAGACAAACATCTTTCACTTCAGTGGAAGTAATGCCAGAGATAGAAGAAGACTTAGATATAGAAATAAATGACGACGAGATAAGAGTTGACACATACAGAGCGAGTGGAGCAGGTGGACAGCATGTAAATAAAACTTCATCGGCCATTCGTATTACTCACATTCCAACGGGAATAGTTGTGCAGTGTCAAAACCAAAGATCACAAACTCAAAACAAAGAGCAAGCAATGAGAATGCTTAAGTCTCAACTTTATTTAAAGAAGAAAGAAGAAGAGGCTGCTAAACGAGATGATATTCGCGGCGAAGTAACAGAGATAGGATGGGGCAACCAAATCCGTTCATACGTACTTCAGCCATATACAATGGCAAAAGATCACAGAACAAACTGCGAGGTTGCGGACGTGAATAAGGTCCTTGATGGTTACTTAGATCCTTTTATTAACGAATATCTAAAGTGGATTCATGAGTAGTGAATCCACTTTTTTTATATTACATTTGTTAATTAAATAACAAAGTTTTTATTGAAAAACACTTATATTTTTGGTAAATTTATTAGTAATACCGATTAAGGAGTACACAATGATAAAAGTAGCAATACTGGGATACGGAACAGTTGGTTCTGGAGTATTCCAAATCATAAAAGAGAATAGTGACATTGTTAACGAGAAATCAGGTGAAGAGATTGATATTAAGTATGTTTTAGACTTGAGAGAATTCCCTGGTGATCCTTGTGAAGATGTACTCGTGCATGATTACGATGTAATTTTAAACGACCCAGAAGTAGAAGTTGTTATCGAAGTTATGGGTGGTTTACATCCTGCGTACGAGTTTGTTAAAGCTGCCCTAGAGGCTGGCAAGAGTGTTGCTACATCAAACAAAGAATTAGTTGCTAAGTATGGTGCGGAGTTGATTGACATTGCAATTTCACATAACAGAAACTTCTTATTTGAAGCGGCTGTAGGTGGTGGAATTCCAATCATTCGTCCAATCAATATGCACATTACTGCAGATAGAATACAAGAGATAGCTGGTATCATGAATGGTACTACAAACTATATCTTGACTAAGATGGAAAAAGAAGGAGCTGACTTTGATAGTACTTTGAAGCAGGCGCAAGATCTTGGTTACGCTGAGAGAAATCCTGAAGCTGATATCGAAGGATTTGACGCGGTAAGAAAGATTGCGATTTTGACTTCACTTGCTACAGAAAAGACAGTGAACTTTGAAGAGATTTACACAGAAGGTATTTCAAAGATTACTTCTGATGACTTTAAATATGCAAAGGCTATGGATATGACTATCAAACTTATTGCTTGCAGTAAGATGGATGGTAAGAGAGTAACGGCTTTTGTGGCTCCAATGCTTCTAAAGGAAGGTCATCCGCTATACGCAATCCAAGACGTTACAAACGGCATTATGGTTCGCGGTAACATGGTGGGCGACATTGCATTTATCGGAAGTGGAGCAGGTAAACTTCCAACAGCCAGTGCGGTGGTTAGTGATGTGGTGGACTGTATCAGACATCTTAACACATCAACTACTATCCAGTGGAAGGCTGAGAAGCAGGAACTAGAAGATTTCTCATTTTCGAAGAAGAAGTTTTTTGTAAGAACCAAGGCCGGCAAAGACAAAGTAAGAGACGTCTTCAAAGATGTTGAATTTGTAGATGCTGGTATTGATGGAGAGATTGGTTTTGTTACATCAGTTATGTCAGAGAGTGACTTTAAGGCAAAGGCAGGCACACTTGGTGTAATTTCAAGAATTAGATTAGATGATTAATATTAGAGGTTAATTATGGATGTAAAAGTTGCAAAGTTTGGCGGAAGCTCTTTGGCGGACGCGGGACAATTTAAAAAAGTTGCAGATATTGTAAAGGCTGATGACAAGCGCAAATTTGTGGTAGCTTCAGCTCCAGGTAAGAGAGAGAAGCATGACATCAAAGTTACAGACATGCTATACGAATGCTACGACAAAGCTGTTAACGATGAGCCTTTCGAAGAGTTGCTTGCAAAGATTAAAGAAAGATACGACGGAATCATTTCTGAACTTGGTATTGATATTGAGTTGGATGCAGATTTCGACAAAATAAAAGCGTCATTCACAAATATGGCAGGTCGTGACTATGCGGCTAGTCGTGGTGAATATTTGAACAGTAAGATTTTGGCAGCATACCTAGGATATCAATTCTTAGATGCGGCTAAATATATTTTCTTTGACGAGCAAGGAAAGTATGACTGGGATAAGACAAGAGCAAAACTTCGCCCCAAACTAGAGGAGAGTGAGAATGCTGTCATCCCTGGTTTCTATGGTTCAATGCCAAACGGAACAATCAAGACTTTCTCAAGAGGTGGTTCAGATATCACGGGTTCTATCGTGGCTAGAGCAGCACAGGCTGAACTATATGAGAACTGGACTGATGTTAGTGGATTCTTGATTGCAGATCCAAGAGTGGTAAAGAACTCAGAGCCAATCAAGACTATTACTTACGCAGAGTTGCGAGAGCTTGCTTACATGGGAGCATCAGTGCTACATGAAGATGCAATTTTCCCAGTTCGTTCAGCAGGCATTCCAATAAATATTAGAAATACAAACAGACCTGAAGATCACGGCACAATGATTGTGTCTGAGACTGCAGAAAAGCCAGAGCATATCATTACAGGTATCGCCGGCAAAAAGGGTATGTCAGTTATTACTATCGAGAAAGACAAAATGAACAGCATGGTTGGTTTCGGTAGAAATGTTTTGAGATCACTCGAGAAGAATGATGTGAGCTTCGAACATATGCCATCAGGAATCGATACAATGAGTGTTATTATTCAGACTGACGCACTCACAGGCAAAGAGACAGCTATCCTAGATGAAATTCATAGCAGAGTTCATCCGGATCAATTATATATAGAATCAGACCTCGCTCTAATTACTATTGTAGGTAGAGGTATGAAGAGCACAAGAGGTACAGCGGCTATTCTATTTAAGGCGCTAGCTGATTCAAGAGTAAACGTTAAGATGATTGACCAGGGTTCTTCCGAGCTTAACATCATTATCGGTGTGGCAGAAGAAGATTTCGAAGTTGCTATGAGAGCAATCTACGATGCTTTTGTACAAATTAAAAAATAATTAAATACAGACATCTTCGAGGCGGGGTTAGATTCCCCACCGGCTGTTAAAGTCAGCAAGCCGAAGTCTTTGGGGCGGACGCATGATATGGTGAAATTCCATAACCGACAGTATAGTCTGGATGAGAGAGGAGAAAGTAAATGAAGAAATTATTTACGACAAAGAAAATGGCGTTAATGGGCGTCATCACTGCTATCAGTGTTATACTTTATTTTATTGAAGTACCATTACCATTTATCGCACCAGATTTTTATAAACTAGATTTAAGTGACATCCCAATTATGATTGGTTCATTTATTCTAGGACCTATAGCAGGTGGAATTATGGAGTTGGTTAAGAACTTGATTCACTTGCTAATAACAAGAACTGGTGGTGTAGGAGAACTTGCAAACTTCGCAATTGGTTGTGCATTTGTAATTCCAGCTAGTCTTATTTATAAGTACAAGAAGACAGTGCACGGAGCGATAGTAGGACTTGCAGTCAGCATTCTTTGTATGGCAGTTGTGGGTGGTCTAATGAACTACTTCGTTATGCTTCCACTTTACGGCGTAGACGACAAAATGTGTGCAGGAATGGGTAAAGCTATCAGTAACTTGATTGTTGATAGAAAGACTTTGGTTCTATTCTCAGTAGTTCCATTCAATGCGATAAAAGGTTTTATCGATGCATTTATAACATTGCTAGTTTACAAGCGCTTGAGTGAATTTATTAAAAAGCATATATAGTATGCGGATTCTACCTACAAAAAACTTGATAGTTAAAAAAGGGTTGTATATAATTTGTATGCAACCCTTAATTTTTTAAAAGGACAAAAAATGATTTACGAATCTTTATCAGAAAAAGACACATTTGAATTGGGAGTGAAACTAGGCGCTAAGGCTAAGCCTGGTCAAATCGTGTGCATTGATGGAGATTTGGGTGTTGGAAAAACTGTCTTTACAAAAGGCTTCGCCAAAGGATTGGGCGTAGAAGAAGATGTAGTTAGTCCAACGTTTACAATCATTCAAGAATACACGGATGGCAAAATTCCGTTCTATCACTTTGACGTTTACAGAATTGGTCATCCAGATGAGATGTATGATATTGGATATGAAGAATATTTCTTTGGCGAGGGAGTGTGCTTGATTGAGTGGGCAAATTTGATTGAGGAACTTCTGCCGGAGGATGCAGTTCATATTTGTATAGAAAAAGATTTGGAAAAAGGATTTGATTATCGAAAGATAACAGTAGAGGAGTAGGATGAAGATTTTAGCAATCGATTCATCGGCTGTGGCGGGCAGTGTCTGTCTATACGAAGATGGAGAAATAAAAGCTGAATATTTGACACTTGATAAGCGAACTCATTCTGAAACTTTGCTTCCTTTGATAGACGAGTTAAAGAAAGAGACAAAGCTTGATTTATCAACGCTTGATGCCGTTGCTATCACTGGTGGCCCTGGTTCATATACTGGACTTCGTATAGGTGGGGCTACGGCAAAGGGCTTAGGTCTTGCGCTAGATAAACCAATCATTAACGTTCCAACTATGGAAGCGCTAGCATACAATGTGTTCGACTCTGATGTCTTGGTTTGTCCGATGATGGATGCAAGGCGCGATAGAGTCTTTACTGGGCTTTACAAGTTTAGAGATGGAAAAGTAGAAGTGATTAAAGATCAATGTGTTCTTGCTATAGATGAGTTGGTTAGCGAGATAAATGAGGAAGTCGTTTTCTTGGGCGACGGAGTGGATGCTTACCGCGAGTTAATAGATTCGAAAATGGATGTGGCACATTCCTTTGCCGCGGACGATTTGAATTATGTGAAAGCAAGTTCGTTTGTGTATTTGGCAAAAGATTACTTCGACGAAGGACAAGTGATGAGCGCAGATGATTTTAGACCAGACTATTTGATGCTATCCCAAGCGGAGAGAGAATTAAAAGAGAAACAGAAAAATGATTAGTGTAAGAGAAGCTACTGAAAATGATATAGATGGAATTTTTAATATTGAAAATTCTAGTTTTACAGTTCCTTGGTCCAGAGAGATGATTGAGGAGACTTTTGAGAACAACTATACCAAGGTCTTTGCCGCGGACGATGGTGAAGAGTTGGTTGGTTATGCTTCGGTGGGACTTATGGTTCCGGATGCAGAACTTCTAAGCATTGCGGTTGATCCGGGCAGACGCCGCGAGGGAATTGGCGAGATGTTGTTTGACAGCATTTTGGCTTACCTTGATAAGAAGGATGTGAGCGATTTGTTTTTGGAAGTTCGCGAGTCAAACGAAGCAGCGATTGAGTTATATTTAAAGAAAGGCTTTGAAGTGATTGGCAAAAGAAAGCAGTATTACCAGAAGCCAGTAGAAGATGCAGTGCTAATGCATTATAAAAATGAAAGTGGAGAAATACTATGCTAGATATTTGTTTGCTAGGCACAGGTGGAATGATGCCATTGCCAAAAAGGTTTTTGACATCACTTATGTGTCGTTACAACGGAAGCAATATATTGATTGATTGTGGCGAGGCTACTCAGATTGCAATCAAAGAAAAAGGTTGGACAGTTAAGCCAATCGACGTGATTTGTTTTACGCACTATCACGCGGATCACATCAGCGGTTTACCTGGTCTTTTGCTTGCAATGAAAAATGCTGAGAGAGAAGAGCCTATCACAATGATTGGACCAAAAGGTTTGGAGAGGGTAGTTAAGTCTTTGTGCGTGATTGCTCCTGAGATTCCTTTTGACATCAACTTTATTGAGATTAAAGAGCCTGAAGAGTCATTTGAGATTAACGGCTATCGAATAAATGCTTTTAAGTTGAAGCACAAAGTAACTTGCTATGGCTATTCGATTGAGATTGATAGAGCCGGCAAGTTCGACCTCGACAAAGCAAAAGAACTTGGACTTCCAGTGACTAGCTGGGGCAAGTTGCAAAGCGGAGAAGATGTGGAGTTTGAAGGTGAGACTTACACACCTGATATGGTTATGGGTCCGGCGCGTCGTGGCCTCAAGGTTACTTACGCTACAGACTCAAGACCTTGCGACTCTATTGTAGAGAACGCCAAAGGTTCCGACTTGTTTATCTGCGAGGGAATGTACGGCGAACCAGATATGGAGGAGAAGGCTAAGGAAAAAACGCACATGACATTTAAGGAGGCTTGCGAGATTGGTGCGAAGGCTCAGCCAAAGGAAATGTGGCTTACACATTACAGCCCATCTCTAATTAGACCTTGGGATTATGTCGACAACTACAAAGACATCTTTGACAGAGTAAAGGCCGGCAAAGATGGAATGAGTTTAGAATTAAATTTTGACGAAGAGTAGTTTTATATAGAAGAAACAGTTATGGAAGATGTAAAGATTTTGGCAATTGAAAGTTCATGTGATGAGACGGCGGCAGCGGTCGTTGTTAATGGTAGAGAAGTTTTGTCTAACGTTATCTCATCGCAGATTGACTTGCACACGCTCTACGGTGGAGTGGTGCCAGAGATTGCTTCAAGAAAACATATCGAGAATATTAATCCAGTAATCGAGAAGGCGCTCGGTGATGCTAACTGCACACTGGACGATATCGATGCGATTGGCGTTACATACGGACCAGGTTTGGTGGGCGCGCTTTTAGTGGGCGTGGCCGAGGCAAAGGCTATTGCTTTTGCAAAGGACATTCCTTTGGTCGGTGTTAATCACATAGAGGGACATGTGTGCGCGAACTTTGTAGAGGACAAAACTCTCGAGCCACCATTTCTTTGTCTTATAGTTTCTGGTGGTCACACACATCTTGTTAAGGTGAACGACTACTGCGAATACGAGATACTTGGAAAGTCTAGGGACGACGCAGCAGGTGAAGCCTTTGACAAAGTCGCTCGTGCAATTGGACTTGGATATCCGGGCGGACCAAAGATTGATAAGGCTGCAAAAGAAGGAAACGAAAATGCATACGAGTTTCCAAAGGCAAAGATAGCAGACAACCCATACGACTTTAGTTTCAGTGGTGTTAAGTCTGCGGTGCTAAATGAGTTGAATGCCAAGAAGATGAAAGGCGAAGAGATTGTGACTGAGGATGTGGCAGCTTCGTTCCAGAAGTCTGTGGTAGAGACTTTGGTGGAAAGGGCAATGCTAGCGGTTAAGGAAACTGGAATGAACAAGATTGCTTTGGCCGGTGGTGTAGCATCGAACACAGCTCTTAGAAAATTGTTTAAGGAAGAGTGCGAGAAGCGCGGAATAGATTTCTATTATCCATCACCAGAACTTTGTACAGACAATGCTGTGATGATAGGATCAGCTGCGTACTTTGAATATAAAAATGGAACAAGACATGGATGGGATTTAAATGCCATTCCGAACTTGAAGTTAGGAGACAGATGATGAGTAAGTTTACTGCAATAGTTTTGGCCGCAGGTAGCGGATCAAGAATGCAAAGTGAAACAAAGAAACAGTACATGGAGATTAATGGAAAGCCAGTTGTGTGGTACTCGCTTAATGCTTTTGAAAACTCAAGAGTGGATGAAGTGATTTTAGTAGTGCCTGAAGGTGAGAGAGAATACGCGCAGGCTGAGTTTGTAGATAAGTATGACTTTAAAAAAGTTGCCATGGTTATCACTGGTGGAGCGCACAGATACGATTCTGTTTATCACGGACTTGAGCACACAACAGGTGACTATGTTTTGATTCACGATGCAGCTAGACCAATGATTACAAATGAAATAATTGAAAGATGTATTGATGGTGCAGTGGAGTACAAGGCGTGCGTAGCTGGAATGCCAGTGAAGGATACTATCAAAGAAGTGGATGAGACAAAGACAGTGATTAACACTCCAGCTAGAGATACACTCTACATCACACAAACACCACAAGCATTTGACTACAACTTGGTTCACGAGTCTTATATAAAAATGTTTAGTAAAGGA
>CADBBS010000057.1 GCA_902793045.1 uncultured Lachnospiraceae bacterium | reverse complement strand
AGAACTGGAACGCTCTGTACACTTATTGGTGCTTTGGCTGGAATGAGTGAGCAGGATATTATGCGTGATTATGAATTTACTTTCTTCTCAGTAGTTAATGGCGATGTAGATAATGCAGCGAACTATGCTGAAAAAATGTGGAAAGTAATCAATTGGCTAAAGACATATGACAAAGGAACTTTGCAGGAAAATACAATGGAGTTTATGAGAGAGCGCTTGAATCTAAAACAGTCTGACTTAAACAAGATTAGATCAAACATCTTAACTCCAGGTGCTATACCTATTCCTGAACCAAAGGTTCCAACACCTTCCAAAGTAAAACTAAAGAAGGTAAAGAACATAAAGAAAAAGACAGTGAAGGTTACATTTAAAAAGGCGAGCAACGCCAAAGGCTACCAAGTAACTTGGTCTACATCTAAAAACTTCACAAAGCAGAAGAGCAAGACTAAATCTAAATACACAACTAAAACTACATACAAAATCAAAAAGTTAAAGAGAAATAAGAAGTATTACATAAAAGTGAGGGCATATAATATAAATGGACACTTGAAAGTGTTTGGAAAATATTCTAAGGTTAAAAAAATAAGAATAAGAAAGTAGAGGAGAGCTTATGAAAAAACTATTAAGTATTGTTTTATCATTAACTCTGGTTGTTGGTTTACTAGTTGGAATGCCAGCGACCCCTGCCAAAGCAGATGGCACTATAACTGTTACTGCTCCAGTTAATGGAGCACAAGTGGATTTGCTATCAGGCAATATCTTGGAGTTTTGTAAAAACTACCAACTAGGCAGAGCAAAAGAATTATATAAGAGACGTAGTGATACTTACTTCCCATCTCCAGTATCGTTTGCTTGGAATGCAGTAAGTGGTGCAAACGAGTACTTCGTTATGATTTCTACAAATAGCAATATGTCAGGTGCCACATCTTATGGCACACCAACAAATTCAATTGATGTGGGAGAACTAAACCCAGGACAGAAGTATTATTACAAAGTTACTTGTAAGACAAGTGCTGGCAACTTTGATTCTGGTGTTAAGTCATTTACTACAACAAACCTTCCAAAGACACTTCGTATAGACAGTGTTGGAAACACAAGAGATTTAGGTGGACAGTATGTAAATGGTGGAAAACAGAGAGTTCGTTTTGGAAGAGTAATCCGTGGTGCAAATGTAAATGACATATCAGAAGAAGGTAAACAACTACTTAGACAGCGCTATGGAATCAAATTTGATCTTGATTTGAGAGATAAGTCAAAAGAAACAGTTCCAGATTCTTCACCTCTAGGAACAGATATTAAGTTTATAAACATAAAGGGTGTAGAGTATAACAAAAGTGATAAGGGAATCGGTAATCCTAATAACTATGATAGAGCAAAGAGCGAAATTCTATTGTTCGCAGATCCAAATAACTTCCCAATCTATGTTCACTGCCAGATTGGTAGAGACCGTACAGGAACAATCTGCTTCCTAATTGAGTCCTTGCTTGGAATGAATGAGCTAGATATGTTCCGTGACTATGAGTTATCATACTTCTCAAAAGATGCAAACTACGATTTAGCTGATCCAGATGCTACTACTAGAGGTGATTTTGCAAGAATGGTAAATTACCTAAGAGGTTTTTCAGGCGATACAATGCAGCAGAAGGTTGAAACATACATGAAGCAAGAACTAGGCATTACAGGTGCACAGATTCAGGCAATCAAAGATAACATGCTAACTCCTTTGCCTAAGCCTACACCAAAAGTTGTAAAGCCTGGCAAAGTTACAATCAAGTCAGCAAAGAATGTTAAGAAGAAAACAGTAGTAGTTAAATATAAGAAAGCAGCTAACGCTAAAGGTTATCAAGTTTGGTGGGCTACTTCAAAGAAGTTTAAAAAAGCTAAAAAGAAATTTACTACTAAGCTTACTTACAAGATAAAGAAACTAAAGAAGAAAAAGAAATACTACATAAAGGTAAGAGCCTATAACTTAAACGGAAAGACCAAAGTATACGGAGCTTTCTCAAAAGTTAAGAAAGTGAAAATTAAAAAATAAATAACATTTGCCCCGGGAAAATCCCGGGGCTTTTTATTTTGCTAAAATATGGACCCCTTATTTATATTAGGGGAATTTTTCTATCACACATCTGTGCTACTATAATATTGGTATAATGTGCGGAATTAACGAAACAATATATAGTTGGAGGAAAAATATGAAGAAGCAAATCAAACGTATTCTTTCTGTCATGATGGTAATAGCAATGACTGTTACCTTATTTCCTGCTGTAGAAAATGCAGCAATGGCAGATGATGAACCGTACAACTTGTCTGATGGTAGAGCAGTGTATGCCAGCTCTGCTAACGGTGGAGACACTGAAGACAAAGCTGTAGATGGAAAGGAAAACACAAGATGGCAAGCAGCCCAGGCTGATACTAATGAATGGCTTTATGTGGACTTAGGAAAAGAAGCAAACTTAGACCATATCTATATGCACTGGGAAGCTGCGTATGCAAAGTATTACAAGATTGAAACTTCAAACGATGAAGTTAACTGGACAACAGCATATGAAAAGAAAAAAGGCGGCAGTGGCCAGCAAGTAGAGATGGCAATCAACTACAAGCAGACTGGTGTGAGAGCTGACGGAAATCTAAGATTCTCATGTAACTGGTCCAAAGTGGAAGATGCTCACTACAAAGTTTATATAGACGGAGAGGACAATGACCATATCGCATACGCCGGTGGCGATAACTACCGTTTTACAAACCATGGCGGAACACAGGGCGATATTAGAATGAGTGTTGGACAGCATACTATGACAGTAGTTGCCTTTAACCCAGACAACAACCAAGAGTTAGGACGAGGAGTGGTTGAAATTGATGCACAGGAAGGTGCACAGGGCGATAATGGTGTGGATGATGATCCGGCAGATGCTTTGAAGCAGACTATCACTAAGGATCAACTTAGTGTGACAAAGGCACGTTTTGTAAAAATCACTTGTACTCAAAGAGCAACTGGATATGGTGCATCTTTGTACGAGTTCCAAGTTTGGGGAACAGGTGGTTCAAACAAACCTCCAGTAGATTACGGCGACAACCTCGCCTTAAATAAAACAGTTAAGTGTTCAGGCACAAGAGATGAGTGGTGGATGAAAGACGCCGACGGAAACATCAAGCCTGATGCTTACGATCAAGTTAAACCTGAAAATGCAGTAGATGGCAAGAACGATACAGCATTTACTTCATATCAGGGAGAAGCAGACCAGTGGATATATGTAGACCTAGGTGATGAGTATGAAGTAGGACGAATAATTACACGCTTTAACGAGGACGGCGGAAAGATTTACGACGTTCAAGTGTCTCAAGATGCAAAGCATTGGACAACAGTTCACAGAGAACTTAAGGGCTTTATGAACAAAGTGGACAATACTACTTGCTATCAGCAAAACGTTCGTTTTGTAAGAATTCTTGCTTACTCTAAAGTAGAGAGCGGAAGTGGTGTAGGTATTCGTGAACTTGAAGTATACAAATACAGAGAAGGCGACAGCAAAGAAAACGAAGAAATTCCTGACCTACCTATCAGCCAGATAGTTGCAAACGAGAACGGCAAAGGCTCATATGTAATAGGTGAGGTTAAAAAAGAATTAAACAAACTTCCAACTTTTGTTAATGAAGAAAATATAAAGACACCTGTAGATTCAAACAGCTGGTGGTCATCATTCATGATTAAGACTTACGGAAATATGGCTGTTATTCATCCTTTGAAGGCCCAGTTTGCTAACCAGGGACTTGGTATCTTGCTTGCATCCCAGGGTTATACAGATGAGAGAAAGCCTCAGGATTTGGGTGTTGGTTACTATACAGAAAAATTAAAAGACTTCTATATAAGACCAGAGAGTTTCGAATCTAAGAGTGGATACGATAGAGTTGAAAGTTATGGTGATTACCATGTAGATGTAGGTTTGTGCGATGATGACGGACTTAAGATGAAATCTACTATGGTTAAAGGTTCACCATACATCTTTAATGAGTTTAAACAAGACGATAGTGTTTTACTTTCATCAACATCTATCACAAAATTCTATGATGGAAGTGGAAACCAAATTTTAACAAACGCTGGAGATTCCACAACTACAGATCACATCGGATTTACATCTGTAGATAGTGAGAACGAGAGAGCTGGAAACTCAGGTTCTGAGTTTATGATTGCTGCTCCAGAGAATACAGAGTTTACTCTAAGAACTGTTGGTAAGAACACACTTCTAAAGATTACTTTCGCTTCAAAGAACAATGCATATCTTTCTGTAGCAGGTATGACAAAGAAGAGTGACATTGATGATTATTATCAGCACGCTTACGCTAGAGTAAAGAACACAAAGGTAACTTACGACTACAACAAAGACAACTCAAAAGTTACTACATATTACAAAGCTACTACTGAGACAGTAAGAAGTGGCTTCAGTAATAAGACAATGCAAGCTTTCTATCCACACCAGTGGAAGTATTCAACAGATACAAATAATCCATATTGTATCTATCCATCTATCCGTGGAAATATGAAGGCTGTATTCGAAAACGAATTAACTACAGTTCAGCAGTTTGCAGGATTACTTCCTACATTTGCTAAACCTAATAGTTCAAAACTAGAAAAAGACCGCATCAAAGGATACATTAAAACTGTAATGGATGAGATTGGAACAGGACCAAATGCCGATGCTTACTGGCAAGGTAAAGCTGTTCACCCACTTGCTATTACAGCGCTAATGGCAGACCAAATTGGTGAGAAGGCTATGAGAGACCAGTTACTAAAAGACCTTAAGAAGATTATGGTTGACTGGTTCACATACTCAGGTGGCGATGATAGATGTTATCTAATCTACAACAAAGATTGGGGAACAGTTTATTATCCAGAGAGTGCTTACGGTGCTAACGCAGCTATCTGTGACCACCACTTTACATACGGTTACTTCCTCTTTGGCGCAGCCGTACTTTCAACATATGATCAAGATTTCTACTACCAGTACAGAGATATGGTAGAGATTATGCTTCGCGACTATGCGAACCCAGAAGAGCCAGAGGATGATGGAAATATGTTCTGTAAGTTCAGAGCGTTTGACCAGTACTCAGGACACTCATGGGCTGGTGGTTATGCAGACAATGACGATGGTAACAACCAAGAGTCAGCTTCAGAGTCACTATTTAGTTGGGTTGGAATGTACCTATGGGGCGAAGTTTCAAAACAGCAGAAATATATAGATGCCGGTGCTTACGGATTTACTACTGAGATGGAAGCAGTAAAACAGTACTGGTTCGATTACGATGGAGACAACTGGCTAGACACATTCCCATTCCAGGGAACTGGTCAGGTTTACGGAGCATCATACAGTTACGGTACTTTCTTTGGCGGACAGCCTCTATACATTTACGGTATTCAGTGGCTACCTATTTCAGAGTACTTAACAGCTTACGGTATGCAGCAAGAAAAGTGTGCTGCAGCATACCAGGGACTACTTGATGAGACAAACGATGCCAAAGAAAAAGTAATGATAAATGCGCGCATAGTAGCAGATCAGATGAGAGCGCAAGGGAAATCAGAAGATGAGATAAATGCATACCTCGCTCAGGAACAACACACTGCCGATACATACGCTACAGCAGATAATGGATGGCAGCATATTACATGGCCATTCCTATCACAGACTAATCCAGACCTTGCACTTGTGAAATTTAACGCGGGCGTCAATGGAGTTCAGAAGGAAGATAGAGCAAACACATATTGGTTTATCACAGCAATGGACTCTGTTGGATATAAGACTACAGACTATGTAATTACAGGTCAGACTATCAGTGGTTCAGTTTATAAGAAAGTAAAAGACGGACAGACAGTATACACAGGTGAGATTTGGAACCCAACTACAGTTACTAAGACTACATATGTAGTAGACACTGCTACAGATGAAAAGATTGGTAAAGTTAAGGTTAAACCTGGAGCATTAGTACAGTTTGAGATTGATACAAATGGCGGCTTTGACCTTGAACTAGGTAACGAAGAAGGCGGCGGCGAAGACGAAACCACACCTGGTGAAGGTGAGACAGTTCAGCCACCAGCAAATGTTCAGGATTATGTTCCTGACAAGAGATTCAACCTAAGTCTTGGAAAAGATGCAACTATTTCATCTATGTACAAGGGTGAAGGTGCTCAGACTACAGCAGTATTGACTGACGGTAACTTAAACAGTGAGTATGTATCAACTGATTGGAATCGAGCACTCACACAAGATAGTGTGATTATAGATTTAGGAGCAAATTATAGGCCGGCTGATATTAATAAGATAGCGGTTCAGTTCAAGAATGCCCAAGTCGTATTCTGCGAGAGCTACAAACTAGAATACTCAACAGATGGTATAACATTTAATACTGTCAAAAACTTTAGTAAGACATGGCAAGATGCACAGGCTGGATTTATCTATGAAGATATAAACGATGCTCCTGCTATAGGTTCAGTTAGATTTGTTAGAATTACATTTAATGGTCATAGGGACTATGGTTACCAAATTCGTGAAGTGGCGGTTCTAACAAAAAACTCAAATGCTAAACCAGTATTTGTGCCTGTTTGTGATGATCCTGCAGACTTCGAAGTATCAAGTGATGTGCCACTTAAGATCCACTACAACATAGTAGCTGGTCCTAACCAGGACGGATATCAGTATGCTGTCTTTGTAGATGGAAAAAGAGTGACAGATCTTAGAGGTGCTGGAGAAGGCACAGTAGATGCTACTGAAGGAACACATAAAGTGAAAGTAGTATCTTACTATCAGGGAAGTATTTCTGATGGAATAGTGGATACTGTGGAAGTGGACGATGGTTCAATGAAGAATTATGTAAATACTTCATTAAACTTCGCACTACACGCTAAAGCTACCATAGAGCCACTTGATCCTAAGAATGAGGGAAGCAAAGATCCTCAGATGTTAACAGACGGTGACATCAATGGAAACTACAACATGACAGTTTGGGGCCAAGATGAAGCAACAGCTACTCTTGAACTACAAGAGCCAGTAAGTATTGACGATATAGACGAAATGCTAATCAAGTATGTAAATGATCTTACATATGCTAAGGGCTTCAATGTTCAGTTCTCAAAAGACGGAACAAACTATCAGACAGTTTATGAAAGAACAAACGGCGGATACGCAGCCCCAGACGAATTTAAGATAAACAAGGATGCTTACACTCAGGGAGATGTAAACTTCGTGAAAGTAAACTTCACTCAGAAAGGTGGAGCATACGGATATCAGATTCGAGAGATTGCAGTTCTTGGTTCAAAGGATAGCTACCTACCAGCTAACCCAGTGGGACTAGCGCTACAAAGTAATGCAGGCGGAAGTATTACAGTTAACTTCTCATCAGCACTTGGAGCTAGCTCAATGTATAACGTATATGTTGATAACCAGATAGTTGGACTACACTTGCTATCAGCTGGTTCATACACATACAACCACATAGATGGTGGATTACACACAGTTAAGGTTACAGCTATTAAGGACAACATCGAGTCTAAGGGAGTGACGGCTAAGATTACTATAGATAATCCTGCCCCTCCAGAAACAGATGCAGACTACGAAGACGACCCAGATGACCCAGTTTATACAAAACCTACAACTAAACCTAGACCAACTACTACAGTAGCGCCTACTACAAAGCAAGGTGGAGAGACTACAGTACCTAGCGGAGAAACTACAAAGACTCCAGAGACAGCAGCTCCTGGTAAGCCAACAGTGGTTCCAACAGCTAAGTGCAAACCAGTGCCACCAGCAAAGGTTAAGGTGAAGAAAGCTCTTAAGAAGAAATCTGCTAAGAAGCTAAAAGTAACAATTAAGAAAATTAGTGGAGTTAAGGGCTACGAAGTTAGAGTTTATAAATCTAAGAAGAATGCTAAGAAGAATAAGAAGGTAAGAAGAAATTATTCGCAAGAGTAAGAGCTAAGAAGATAGACTGTGGACAGACAGTATTTGGCGCATGGTCTAAACCTAAAAAAGTTAAGATTAAATAACTATATGGTACAGTAATCCGTTTCGGATAAACTATTGACTTATAGGGAACTTTTTGGTAAATTCTAACCATAAAAGTTCCCTATAAATTTATCGAACATTAGGAGGGTGATATGAGCATAGATAAGGTTCAAACTCTACTACAAGAAAAGGCGGATTTACAAGCAAGATTAAATTTGCTCCCATACGAAGGAACGGTAGAAGTAAAGAGCAACAAAGAGAAGAAATATCTTTATATTAGAAAAAGAATAAATGGTAAACTCACATCAACATATGTTGATGTATACACTGACGAACTTTATCAAATGCTTCTTAGAACTACAAAAGAAGCAAGAGAGTTGAATAAACAACTCCGAAAGATTGATAAAGCTTTAGCTGAGCAAGGATATCAAGAGTCTAAATTAACTCCTAAAGTCATTTTAAACTTGGATTTTGCTAGAGCAAATATGAAAGCAAATATTTACGATCAAGCTGTATTAGAGGGTGTTGGAACAACTTACCCACAAACAGAGGAGATAATTGATAATGGTAAAGTGACTGGAATGACAGCAGAAGATGTCCAAAAAATACTTAACCTTAAACATGCATGGGAGTTTATTCTAGATAACGATATCATACAAGTAGAAACTGGATATCAAATTCTTTGCAAAATTGCTAGTTTAGTGATAGAAGGTTTTTATACAGATGGGGGTAGAATTAGAAGTGTTCCTGTGAAAATAGGTGGAACAGATTATATTCCTCCAATTCCTATTGAAACTGTTGTAATAGAAAATCTTGAGAGAATACTCAACTCAAAAAAATCAATTATAGATAGAGCAATAGAACTTTGTTTGTATATTATGAAAACGCAAGCATTCATAGATGGAAATAAGAGAACAGCAGTTATATTTGCAAACCACTATTTAGTAGGACATGGTAATGGAATCTTAGTCATTCCAGAAAAGAAAGTGCCAGAGTTTAAAAAGTTACTAGTAGATTATTATGAAGGCAGAGGGTCTAAATTGATCCGAGAATTTTTAAAAAACGAATGTTGGAGTAAACTTTCGTAACAAATAAAAATCTAAGATTTAATATCAATAAAGGAAAAACCATTTAGTGAAAACTAAGTGGTTTTTTACGTTTGGTTTGTTACGTTTATGAACACCTCATATTGTATACTTTTCGAAGGTATTTATTTTTACATTAACTTGATAAAGTGAATATATCCACTGTTCTAGAATTAAAGTAAGTGATATAAAAATCTTCGAAAAATAAAATGTAACATATGAGGAGGTTGTGTTATGAAAATCTTATCAAAGGCAATATCTATTATTGCAATTATGTGTGTTTTTTTTAGTGTTTTAGCACACGCTTCAACTAAAAGCACTACACCGATGAATCCGTGGAAATATGCTAAAAAAACAATTAATGCAAATAGATATGTCACAGATAAGATTAGTTATACTAAAATTATAAGGACTAAAAAGGGTATTACATATACTTTGCAAACTGCACCGAAATCAACAATCAAAGTTCTTAAAAAGAATAAAGTTATTAAAAAATGCTATGCAAAAAAGAAAACTAAAAAATTATTTATTAAGAATAGTCTTATCAAAATGAAGGAGGGAAAGTTAGTGTTTATTCAAAAACAAAAAAATAAAAGAGTTTCTAAAAGTAAGCTTCCAGTAATAAAAATTGGTGAGGCAATAAAAGTGAGTCGCTAAAAACAAAACATAGTAAAAACTAGACAAAAAAAGTAATATGGAGACCTTCTATAATAATTATTATAGGAGGTCTTTTGCTATGTTTGTTGAGAAAGTACAGTTAAAAATTGAAATGCAAAAACCCATTTAGTATAATAAAACACAAAGAAATAGTTCGGCAAAACGGAGATAAAATGAGTATATTTGATAGAACAAAGCTCCTCCTAGGAGAGGAAAGTTTGGACGGATTAAAACAAAAGAGAGTGGCTGTTTTTGGCGTGGGCGGAGTAGGCGGTTTCACCGTAGAAGCTTTGGCAAGAAGTGGCGTTGGAACACTTGATTTGATAGACAAAGACACAGTGGATGAGACTAATATTAATCGCCAAATTATCGCGCTTCATTCCACTATCGGAAAGCCAAAAGTGGAAGTGGCAAAGGCTTGACTTTACAGAGTATGATTATGTGGTTGATGCCATAGATACAGTGACTGGAAAACTTCAGTTAATCGAGGCAGCGAAAAAAGCAAATGTTCCTGTTATAAGTTCGATGGGAGCGGGAAACAAACTAGACCCTACACAGTTTGAAGTGGCTGATATTTCTGAGACTTCTGTGTGTCCTTTGGCGAAGGTGATGCGAAAGGAATTAAGGGACAGAGGAATTGAAAGCTTGAAGGTGGTTTACTCGAAAGAAGCACCTATCAAAATAGAAGCTAGAAGTCCTGGCAGTGTGGCGTTTGTGCCAAGTGTAGTGGGGCTGATAATAGCATCGGAAGTTATAAAAGATTTATTGTAAGGAGAGAAGCAATGAAAAGAATTATTAG
Organism: uncultured Lachnospiraceae bacterium; assembly: GCA_902793045.1. Lineage (GTDB taxonomy): Bacteria > Bacillota > Clostridia > Lachnospirales > Lachnospiraceae > Eubacterium_G. The sequence goes on along the minus strand of CADBBS010000057.1, from coordinate 2,985 downwards.
TTTAGTGTTAGTTGTTGTAATGGCGTTTGGTTTTGGCATGACAAATGCTAAAGCCGAAAATCTTGTTGATGAAGGCGGAAATGATCAGCACAGAGCAAAGCATTACACATATGATGGAGCGCAAGTGGATGAGGCATTCCAAAAAAATCAGGTGAAGGACTTGTATAATGCCCAGAAGATTCTAGTGCCTTCAAATATGAACAAAGTAAAAATTACTGAGACAGAAGATGGTATTAAGTTTTCTGGAAAGAGAGCCAATCTACAAGCGGGAAGAATTGATATCAATAAACAGTTTAGATTCGGTGATAACTATGTTGGAAGATTCTCTATTGAGGCGACTCGTGCAGTTGCAAAACCAATAACTATAAAATTCTACATAGATGCGGATATTAATCCTTTCTGTTCGATTGCCATGTAATGGAGGAAGTGATTACAGGACATCATTCTCTTTCATTCTCATTTGAAACTGACTGCGAAGAAGCTGAAGTGACATTCAAGACTTTTGAGTTTGTTCAAAGCGCATTGCCTGTTGTTTCTTTTGATATAGATGAAAACGAAGGTACTGTTGATGAGATGAACACATCAGAAGATCATTCAGCAGAGTGCCACGGAAACATGAATATCAACGTACCTGCTGGATATACAAACGAGTATTCAAACAACCTTGTTAGTGCAAGTTACCCAATGGAATATATCAGAGGTAGAGGTAACTCAACTTGGATGGCAGACAAGAAACCTTACAAGGTTAAGCTGGCAAAGAAGAATGGCCTTCTTGGAATGCCTGCAAACAAGCACTGGGTGCTTTTAGCAAACGTTTATGATAATTCAAAAATTAGAAATAAAATGACTTACGAGCTAGGCAGAAGAATGAACATGCCATTTACACCAAAGAGTGTGCCTGTGGACGTTGTTATGAACGGCGAATACTACGGACTTTATTACTTGAGTGAGCAGGTTAGACTCGGTGAGAATAGAGTAGATATTCCAGATTTGACTGATAAAAAGACTGCGCTCACTGAAGAAGAGATAACAGGTGGTTATTTGTTAAGTTTGGATTCAGGAAAAGATGGGGACGTTGAGTATTTTGAAACATCTAGAGGTAATCAATTCTATATGGAGTCACCTCAGCTAGCTGATTGGCAAAATACTGAGACTTCCTTTGACGAGGTCAAAGATTATATATCGTCGTATGTCGGTAAATGTGAAGAGGCGATGTTTAGCCCGGACTATCGAACCAAAGAAGGACAAAAGTTCTCTGATTTGATTGATGTAGATAGTATGATTACATATTACTTATTCCAGGAGATTTCGCAGAATGGTGACGGCTACGCCAATGGAAGTACATATTTGTATAAGGATAGAAATGCAAAACTTTGTTGGGGTCCAATATGGGACTTCGACTACGTAGCTTGGGCAGGATCTGATTATATGTTGCCTTCTGAATACAGCTTTGTGAGTTCAACAAGTTACTGGAATGGAAGGATGCTAAACAATGCAACTTGTTTTGAAAGATTGGAAGAAATCTATGCTCAGATGAAAGCAGAACTTCTTGATATGACTTCACAAAATGGTTATATAGATGAACTTTGCGCTTCATTGTCAGTGCCTATGCATTATGAAATTGAAAAGAATGGTTTTTATGAGCACACGGATGGACAAGAACCATATGTTTACTCTTTCTCAAAAGAGCGCGATAGATTAAAGACATGGATTAATGGAAAACTTACATACCTAGATGACAATATGGAAAATTGGGCTCCAGAGTGGTACACAATCTCGTTTACAGTTGATGGAAATGTTGTAAGCGAGCAAAAAGTGCTAAGAGGCGAGCGTGTAGAGGTGCCAGAAGACCCTGTAAAAGAGGGTTACATATTCAATGGCTGGTATAACAAAGTTGAAGGAGAGGAGGAAGAGTTCAATCCTGACAGAACCTTTGACGAAGATATGACTATCTACGCTAAGTTCACTTCAAATAAGGATGTGATTCCAGTTAAAGATATTATAGTTAGAACTGAAGATGTTTATTCAAAGGTTAGTGATAATACATATTTGATTAATTATAAGGTTAGTCCAGTAAATGCTACTATTGGTAAGTGTGAATGTACATCATCTAATCCGGACGTGGCTTCGATAGAAGATTCATATGAAGGGTTATTCGTTAAGAGTAATAGTGTGGGAACAGCCACTATTACTTTGACATCACACAATGGTATTAAGAAGAGTTTTGTTTTCCATGTAGTGCCAGATGACTATGATGTAGAACTTGAAGATGTTGACTTTGAAGAGGGCCCTATCAAACTTAAAGTGGATGAGTCAAGACTTATTAATTACAAATATAATCCAGTAGGCGCTCCTTGGACTGATGAGATTTCTTACATAATTGGAGATGATAGTATTATAGATATGTCAGAAACTGGAATTATCACTGGAGTAAGGCCAGGAACTACATATGTTTTGGCTGAGTTTAAAGGTAGAAACACATTGATTGAAGTAGTGGTGGAAGGCGAGCCTAAGCCTGTTGAAAAGAAGGATGCACTCACACTCTACGGCGAGTTCTTGAAAGATGATGGCATTAAGTACTACTCAGTAATAATGCGTACAAAGGCAACACCTTTGCTTGTTGTTGCAAATAAGATTTATAAGAAGAAGTATGCTAAGAATGCAACAGTTTACACAGTTCGCAACAACGAGGTTGTTAAAGTTGGTAACTTGAAGGCTAAGAAGGGATACCTAAAACTTAAATCTAATACGCTTGTTGCTAAGCTATCTAAGAAGAGCATTGCGTACTATAAAGTTAGCGGCGCGACCTTCAAAGGCAACAAATATATTAAGAAAAAGAAGAAGTATTATAGATACACATTAAAGGGAACTAAGTTCAAGAATAAGAAGAAGATTTCTAAGAAGAAGGGCAAGAAATATTTGAAGGCAAAAGGTGCAAAAAGTATTGTATTTACTGCCAAATAGTCCTCAATATATGGTATAATT
>CADBBS010000056.1 GCA_902793045.1 uncultured Lachnospiraceae bacterium | reverse complement strand
GGTCAGATTTATAGTAAAGTAAATTGGGGTTGGTCAGCTCTTTGTGAGTTCAAGTTCACACCAACTCTTGAAGACATTACACCAGCTGGATGGACTGACTGTATAATAGATAATAATCTTCATACAATTGGAAGCAATGGATTCCAGTATCAGTTTAGAAGCCCAACAGCTGCTAAATATAAAGATGGAACAGGAACATCATTAGATGAGCCATTAGATATCGAACTTACAAGCACTGTTAATAACGACCACGATTTCATAACAAGATCACCACTTGTATCAGTAACACCTGGTAATGTATACAGACTCACATATAATGTGGCAAACTTGGGAACAACTTCAGCACAAGACTGTGGCGCGAATATTTATGCAACAGTAACAAATGCAAGCAATAATCAAGATATTGTTTCCAACTATGATGCTAAAGTTGGTTTGAATCACAACGATGATGTTGATATTGTGCTAGAGTTTACAGCTCCAGCATCAGGACAAGTTTACTTCAAACTAAACAACAGCTGGACACCATGTTCAGAGTATATCTTAACTCCATCAATTGAAGATATCACACCAAGTGACTGGGTTGCTTGTACAATAGATGATGACTTCCACACAATTGGAAGTGCAGGATTCCAGTATAAGTTTAGAGATGCAACAACAGCTAGATATTTTGACGGATCAGGAACAGCATTAGATAATCCACTTGATATTGATATTACAAATGGAATTAATGGAGACCATGACTTCCAGACATTATCACCAGTTGCAACATTAACACCTGGTAATGATTATAGACTTACATACAATGTACAAAACTTAGGAACAACTTCAGCTCAGGACTGTGGAGCTAATATGTATTCAGCAGTTATTGATAATGCTACTGGCGCAGAATTAGCAACAAGTTATGATGATCCAGTTGCTCTAGAGCATGGCGATGATGTTGATATCGTATTAGAGTTTACAGCTCCAGCGTCAGGAGAAGTTTACTTCAAACTAAACAATAGTTATACACCAGCTACAGAGTTTATACTAACACCAGAGGTAGAAGACATTACTCCAAGTGATTGGTATAGTTGTACAATCGATAATGCTTATCACACAATTGGAAACGATGGATTCCAGTATAAGTTTAGAGATACAATGGTTGCTAGATATAAAGGTGGTACAGATATTGATGATCCACTTAATATCAAGATTACTAATACAATCAATGATGACCATGACTTCTTAACAAAGACACCTGATAAAACTGTTACACCAGGACATATTTATAAACTTACTTATAATATTGCGAACGAAGGACCAAATAATTCAGGAGCTAACTTCTACGCAAAAGTTTGTAATGCAGCTAATGATACTTCATTAGCAACAAATTATGATAATCCTGTTGCAGTAAATGCTAACGACGATGTAGATATTGAACTTACATTTATGGCACCAGAATCAGGAGAGGTTTATGTTGAATTTAATGGTAGTTATACACCGGTTTCAACATACGTTCTTACTCCATCATTTGAAGATACAACACCAGATGCTCAGCCTATCACAGCAGGACAGTGGGGTTATGCAGGAGCAAATGACACTGGATGGCAGTATTTCGCTAGAGCTAATGGTTCAGCATACTATGGCGGAACATCAATGGGTGATGATTTATACATATGTAAACGATGCATATACATGTATTGTTCGTTCGCCAATCACTGCAGTTGATTCTGCTAAATCATACACAGGAACAATGACAATTGATAATAACTCTAAGGAAGCAATTCAGGCTGGAAACTTACACGTTTCTGTTCACTGGTATGACTCGGCAACTGGACAAGATGGAGAGATTAGTGCAGCTACTTCTGCTGCAATTCCAGCAGGAGAAAGTCAAACATTTAATCTTTCATACACAGCTCCAGATTCAGGCTATATTTTCTATGAGGCTTCAACAAGTTATACACCAGGTATGTCGTCATTCACATATTCAGCAACTCATACACCACCAGCAGATGGTAGATATGACGTAGCTGCATATAAGTCAGGTTCTACAGTTACTTACCCAACAGAGAGTGGTAAGATCTTTGCAGGATGGTATGATGACACATCATATACACAGGTACACTCAGGAAATACAGGACTAGCTTATGCTAAGTTTATCGACGAAAAAGTTCTTGGAACAAAATTCCAGGTAGCTGAAGATGGTAGTGCAATTCGTTTCTTAAGTAGTTTAGATTCGATGGATTATCAGTCAGTTGGATTTAAGTTCACAGGAACTTATGGGGCTGCTACAATCACAGAAAAGACAAAGTCTGTTGAGAAATTGTATACAAGTATTAAGGCCGACGGAAAAACAGTTCTACCTACAGTATTTAGTGATGATTCAACTTACTTCTTTACATACACTGTAAGAGGAATGGAAAATGCTGGTACTAATTCTACATGGGAAGTTACACCATTCTATGTAACACAAGATGGAACTACAGTAACAGGAACTACGGGTACATTCCCACAAAACTAATAAAGTTATAGCTATTGCCTTAGTAATGGCATAGCAAAAGATAAAAAGGCTGCCACAAAAATGTGGCAGTCTTTTTTGTGTTATTGTATAATTACTACTATACAAGGAGGTTCGTGATGAATAAATATAGAAAGATAATGGCGATTGTATTGTCTTTGGCGATGGCGATTGTAACTATCGCGTATTTAGGTGCAAACGAACACACGAACACACTTGCAGGAGAAGAGAGCACAGATCAGACAGTCGCACCAAGTGAGGAGAGCACAGAAGCACCTACTGAAGAGCCAACTACAGAGCCAGAGGTGAATCCTAATAATTACAAATACAGTTATGTTTCATATTACGAGGAGTTTCCAGATTCAAATGATAATGGCGTAAACCTAGTTACACAACAAGGCGCAACCGTAGAAGGCGTGACAGCTGCAGCTTCGGCGGATGATGCATCATATGTTATAGATGCTGATCCAAATACGATTTGGAATGCCAGTGGAGATGATACACAGTGGATTACTGTGGACTTGGGTGAAGTAAAGACAGTAAAAGAAATTGATTATAGATGGGCAGAAGATAATACTGCTAAAGCATACACAGTAATGGTTTCTACTTATGGTAATGAATTCCAGCCGGTGGCTACAGTTGATAACGATTCATTCTATGACAACAGAAGAGACATGATAGTGCTTGGTGAATCAATTAGCACTAGGTACATTAAAATAGAAATGACAGAAAGTCATTTGCCGGAAGGCTACTCATTGCGTGAGATGGCTGTTTATGACGATTCCAATTATGTTGGAATAGTGGATTACTTAAACAAAGTTAATACAACAGAAAACCTTGCCTACAAGAAAACACCTATTGTTGCACGTTATAATAATGAAGGACAAGCGAGAAGATATTGCGATGGAAATCTTAACACGGGATGGAGAGCGAACAAACCAACTGATAACTCGTGGTTTGCAATAGATTTGAAGGACTACTACAACATAGAAGATGTAATGGTTTGCTGGTCCGACGCCAACGCCGTTGGCTACGATATTTACGCAGGTAGAATACCAGATTGGTACGGAGACGAACCCGTAGCTTCAGTTAGAGGTTTGTGGGATAACAAGGCTGTATCTGCAGTAACCAAGGACCTTAATGTTAAGGCGAGATATATAAAGATTGAGGTTGAAGAATGGAGTGAGAATTCTGAGCGCGATGGAATTCAACCATTAGAAATAGCTGTCTTCGGCGAAAAAGCAGAAGGCTACTATAACATAAGAGACTACAAGTGGGTTTGGCCTTGGCAATATCCAACAATGGAAGGCAAAATCTTTGCCGGTTGGTTTACAGACGAAACACTTACTGAATCATATATGGACGAGGATGGATATGCTTATCCTAAGTTTATTGACGAGAAAGCGTTGACGGTTAAGATGCAGAAGAAGGAAGATAATACTGCTATTCGTTTTGTAAGTACTATTAGTAGAAGACTACAAGATTTTGAATCGGCGGGATTTGATTTCTCCGGAACGTATGGGGAAAGTACTATTGATTCCAAGTCGAAGAGCATTGAAACTGTTTATCGAAGGATTACGGCTGACGGCGTGACGATCAGACCGAACACAGCTTTCGATAACAATGATTCAGCATACTTTGTCACATACACCATTAGAAATATGGACGGAGCCACTCCATCAAACTGGACTGTAACACCGTTCTATGTGACAGCGGATGGTACTAAGGTGACAGGAAAGACTGCTACCTTTGACGTAGTCCCAGAATAAATTGAACAATATTATATAGAAGAAAGATCGGTGCTAGCGCACCGGTCTTTTTATATAGAAGAAACAGGTGTTAGGTTTTCGAAGTGTTTTCGCAAATATGATGGTATGTTGATACAATATTGATAATGCAGAATAAAGGGTAAAATTAAGACACCCTTTCCAAAATAAGCACTTTAACATACGCTTGTTTTTTACTAAAATAGTAATTAGTTTGAGAAACTGTAATTATATGGATTTCTACATATATTAAGGAGGAAACTTAAAATGAAATTATCAAGATTTTCAAAGAGAGTTATTGCTATTGCATGCTCATTAGCTATGTTGGTAGCAGGGCTAGCATTTGTGCCAAACAGCGCAAAAGCTGATGATTATTCTGGTCTTACTTATAGAGATATAGTAAATAATCAGAATAATGAATTTGATCCAACACTAAAGGGATCGCAATATGCCGTAGCGGAAGATGATTCAAAAACTTTGAACATTTTATTCCAGAACGTTGCATTTGGCGAGTTGTATATTTCAGGTGGAGCATGGTCTGCAGCTGACTTAACAGCTACTATTAATGGGGTTGAGAATAGTGTAACTCCAGAAGGTGCTGGACTAAGATGTTTTAATTGTGCAGATTATTTGGACAGAAAATATAATGAGATTGACGTTTCTTGGAATGGAGGAACATCGAAGATTATTATTTATTGTCCATTAAAAGATGATCCAGAAACTACAACAGTAGATCCTAGTGCACCTACTACTACAGCAGGACCTACTACTACAACAGCAGAGCCAACTACTCCAGCTGCAAGTTGGAAGGACATTGCTGGAACTAATGATATAAAGTATTGGAGCGAGACAAAGACTAGAGTTATTAGTTATCAGAAACCAGGTTGGCCAGGACTTGAGGAATATGGTGTTTATGTAGAACAGCCAGCAGGAGATGGTGCTCCTATGACAGTTACTATCGATGGCGTTCAAACAACTATTAGTGGCGACGGAGATAAAGGTGACTTCTACGCAATGGGCGCAGGACTATTGTTCTATGCTTCAACATTGGATAAAGCAGAAGTGACAATACAGATTCATTATGCACCTAATGATGATGCTGAGTTGAAATTTAAAAATTTAAACCCAACTCCAACAGAGTCACAGACAGAAACAGAGGAACCTTCAGTAGAGCCTTCAACAGAAGCTCCAAGTGAGTCAGAGAGTGAAACTGTGACAGAGGCTCCAAGTGAATCAGAGAGTGAAACTGAGACAGAAGAACCTACACAGACTCCTGGACATACTTGGTTCTCAGCAGCTAACAGATGGGTTCACCGTCAAGCAGACGGAAGCTTTATTGCAGAAGATGGAGCAGAGTACAATGCAGTACCTGGTCTTACAGCAGCATACTCAGGCGACTGGGGTGGAGCTGAACTTGAAGTTGCTAATGATGAATCAGATTTATATACATTACCAGTAAACGTTATCAGATCAGGTAACGCTGGTGGATGGACAATGCAGATTCACCTTAACTATGAAGGATTAGATAATTCAAAGGTTTATGAAATTGAATTGAAATCTGATGGTAATACAATATTTACAGATACAGCATCTTCAGTTTCATATTATAGAAAGACTGTTGATATTGGTGGAAAGCTAGCTGTAGGTGAGCACACATTAACTCTAGAGGCTACAGAACAAGAAATGCCTCCAGCTCCAGTAGTTGAAACTATCACAATCACACCAAGAACAGCAGCTATTGAAGAAAATCACAATATCTGGGCAGACTGGACAAACCCATCAGGAACAACAAAATCATATGTATACCTAGGACAGGTAGATAATGCACATGCTGCAGCAACAAATAACAACGGATGGATCTTTAACGATAATGCTGTACAGCCAATGCATTCGGTAGATAACGTTGCTCAGACTAGAGATGCTAGTATTAAAGTTCAAGAAGGACAAACATACACATTGATTGTTGAATCATATGATGCTTGGGATAGACCAACAGGTACTGGTACAGTTCAAATTACTATTCCTGGTCTTACACCAGAAGAGCAAGAGATTCAAGAATATATGGCTAAGATTAACACATCAGAAAACTTGGCTCTTAATAAGACACCAATTGTTGCATCAAACCAGAATACAGCTGCTAACATCTGTGATGGTAATGCAGGTTCTAGATGGCAGGCAGATAAGAATATTGATAATACATATTTTGCTGTAGACCTAGAAGGACTTTACACTGTAGATACAGTATTGGTAAGTTGGGAAGCTTCAAATGCTACTGACTATGAAATTTATACAGCTGGAACTGATGGAGTATACGGAGACACTCCAGTAGCTACAGTTTCTGGCTTAGCAAATAATAAATCAGTTATTAAACTATCTAAGAATATTAGCGCAAATGCTAGATACGTTAAGGTAGTAGTTACAGGTTGGAGTGATAACGCTCGTGGATATGGTATTTCACCTTACGAGTTGGCAGTATTTGGTGGCGAAGTAGAAGGATACTATGATGTATCTGATTACAAGTCAACTACACCATATACATATCCAACTAAGGCAGGCAAAATCTTTGCTGGATGGTTTACAGATGATACATGCATCGAGCCATACACAGGAACTACAGGAATTGCTTATGCTAAGTTCATAGACGAAGATGTACTAACAATGAAGTTCCAGGATTCTAATGATGGTACAGCTACACGTTTCTTAAGTTCACTAGATTCAATGGATTATGAAGAAGTTGGATTTACGTTCACTGGTGAATACATAACAAGCCAAATTCCATCAACAACAAAATCTGTTACTAAATTGTATAAAAAGATTACAGCAGGTAGTGAGAGTATTGAACCTGATGTGTTTAGTTCAGATTCAGCATACTTCTTTACATACACTGTAAGAGGAATGGAAAATACTAAAGCTAATTCAGCATGGACAGTTACACCATACTATGTAACACTAGATGGAACTAAAGTGACTGGAACAAGTGGTTCACTTAGCAAGAATAGAGCCTAATCATAATTGACACATATTTATAAGTTATAGTTCTATATAAGAAAGTTACCTAGGTTTGGAGGAATCGTTATGAAAGAATATGAAGATCCTACAATGGAAATGTATTTCATCGACAATATGAAAAGTCGTTTTGATGTTCATAGCGATGATGACGAAACCCAGCCGGGTGGAGGAGGCTTTGGCCCATTAATCGGGTAAAGGTTGAAATATAAATTAACGTATGCTATTATAGTTATGATGTTTGAGATAACTATATTGCAAAGAAGGAGAGATAGTTATGAAAAAGTTTTATAAAGATCCTGAAGCTGAGATTCTTCTAATTAACGCTTCAATCACTACACTTACAGATAGTGGTGAGTTGGATAATTATGATGACGGTGACGGAGATGATATTGGCGATTTGATTGGCAATAACTAATTACAGACTAGATATAAGATTATAAACAAGCATCACATATTCGTATGTGGTGCTTGATTTTTTATCAATCTATTGTAGTAGATTATAATTGATTGAGAGGTATTAGTTATGGATAAAAAGAAGATTAGTAGGATTAGAGTAATGATGGTAGCTGTAGTTACTGTTGTTTTAGTGTTTTCAGCTGCAGGCTGTGGATGTAATAATGAAAAGAAAACAGAAGTGACAGATGCTAACGGTAATGTGATTACTAGCGTGAATGAAGACGCACCTGCTCAGACTGATAAAAACGGGAAAGTAATAAAAGGAAATAAATCAGACGTTAACGTGGACAATGCAGACAAGAGTAATGGCGATGATGTTAACGATTTGGTAAACGATAAAGATAACAAATCATCTAAGAATGGTAAGTCATCAAAGAACGGCAAATCAAGCAAGAGCTCAAAGAAGAGTGACAGCAAAAAAGGTAGTAACAAAAAAGGTGACAGTAAAAAGGGTGACAAAAAAAGCGACAAAGGCGGAAACTTTGACGTGAAAGACGAAGATGATGAACCAGGATTTGGACCACTAATCGATGGATAATAAAAAGATGTTATGCCAGATTGCTGGCATCCAGTATGAAATAGAATACAAATACTCATATCTTGAGAAAAAGTTTAGTGAGTATATTATTGATGAAGATAAGAAATCTGATAATGTTTATCAGGTTTCTTATACTGATGAAGATTTTAATAGATGGACTAAAGAGGATTTGCCTAGCAAGGATCCAGGATACATCGAGTTTTGTTGTGTTATGGAAAAGATTGCGACATATCTTCCAAACCACGGAATGCTTCTAATGCATGGCGCAACTATCGAATATGATGGAAAGGCTTATATTTTCACTGCCCCTAGTGGAACTGGAAAGTCCACACACATTTCTTTGTGGAAGAAGTTCCTAGGAGATAAGGTAAGTGTTATAAACGGAGATAAGCCTGAGGTTTCCTTTGACGAGGGCAAAGTGTATGTGCACGGAGCACCATGGTGCGGCAAAGAGGGATGGCAGATTAACACTAGCGCTCCTTTGGCGGGGGTGTGCGTGGTAGAGCAAGCAGAGGCAAACTCTATCGAGAGCATTCATCCGGGAGAGAACATCGAGCTGTTTATGAGTCAGCTTTATTTGACGGACGAGCCTGACTATTTGATTAAGGTGGTTGACCTGTTTAAGAAGATGGCAGAGGCGGTTCCGTTTTACAAGTTGAAGTGCGATATTTCCGAGGAAGCTGCGAAATGTAGTTTTGAGCAGTTGACTGGAGAAGATTGGGAGAATAGTAAGAATGAAGATTAAAGACGGTTTTGTTGTAAGAGATATAATGGGACAGTGCGTAGTGGTAGCTACGGGCGAGGCTAGCCAGGATTTTTCTGGGATGATTAAACTTAACGACACTGGAAAGGACATTTGGGAAGGTGTGGCTAGTGGAAAGTCTGAAGATGAGATTGTTGATTTTATCGTGAACGAATATGACGTGGAAGAAGATCGCGCTAAGACAAGCGTTAAAAAGTTTATTGATGAAATGAAGGACAAAGGATTTATACTAGATTAAGGTTTTAATATGAATCAATTTGAAAGCAATGTAAAAATTGAAGATGTGATAGAAGATCAAACCTTTTACGTGGGCACGACTTCAGGAGTTAGTATGTATCCTATGCTTAGACATAGAAGAGACACGATTGTTGTTAGACCGCTTGAGGGAAGACTTAAGAAGTATGATGTGCCAGTTTACAAGGCAGATGGAAAGTACATCATGCACCGTGTTATAAAAGTTTTTCCGGATCATTACATAATAAGAGGGGACAACTGTATTAACAAAGAATATGTGACTGATGATATGATCATCGGAAAGCTAGATGAGTTTTACAGAAACCCAAAAGATGTAAGTAATGATAAAATGAAGGATGCAAAGCCAGTCAATATGAGCGGCTGGAAGTACAAACTTTATTCTAGATTTTGGGTGAAATCATTCCCTATCAGACTCTTATATAAGAAAGTGCGAGGAGTGCTCGGAAGAGTGAAAAGGAAAGTGCTAAAACAGGGCTAAAAACCCTTTAAAATATGGACCTAAAATTTCTATTGTAAATGAAAAACCGTTATGATAAACTATAAAAGATTAGTTTTACTAATACATATGTATTTTTAAAAGGAGGAACAAACCAATGAGCAGAGCTAAGAAAATTCTTGCTACTCTAATAGTCATGACAATGGTTGCAACATCTATCACAGTTGGCGCAGCTACACAGAGTCCAGCAAAGAAGAAAATTCCTTACGCTTCAGTTTCTGTCACAGCTAAGCCTATGACATATAACAAAACAGCTCAAGTTCCTGTAATTGTTAAAGTCGTAGTAGAGAATAGAGTTCTTATTGAAGGAACTGATTACTTAGTAGTAGTTGCTAAGGTTACTAACGCTGGTAAGTATATTGTCACTACACAAGTTATTGGTATTGGTCACTACGAAGGTGCAGTTGCCAAGAAAGTAACGGTTACAGTTAAGAAAGCTAAACAGAAGCTAAAGAACACAAAGAAGCGTAAAGTTAAAGCTAAAAAAGTTAAGAAAAAGACTGTAAAGATTAAGCTTAAGGTTAAGTCCACTGGTACTGGTAAGATTAAGTACAAGAGAGTTTCAAAGAAACTTAAAGTATCTAAGAAGGGTAAAGTAACT
>CADBBS010000055.1 GCA_902793045.1 uncultured Lachnospiraceae bacterium | reverse complement strand
TTTGACCTTTGGAAAGGTGAGAGTGATGCAAATCCATATATTGAAGATTTGATTCAGGAATTAGTGGACAAAGGACTCGCCTTTGAGAGTGAGGGTGCTTTGGTAGTTGATATAAAAGAAGACGGGGATAAGAAAGAGTATCCTCCATGTATCGTAAGAAAGTCTGACGGTGCAGCACTTTATGCCACATCAGATTTGGGAACGATTATTGAGCGTGAAAAGTTGTATAAGCCTGATGAGTATATTTACATTACAGATAAGCGTCAGGAACTTCACTTTACTCAAGTGTTTAGAGTGGCAAAGAAGGCTGGATTTGTAACAGAGGACCGCGATATGAACTTTATCGGATTTGGTACAGTGAACGGCAAAGACGGCAAACCTTTCAAGACTCGTGACGGCGGTGTTTATCGTCTAGAGTATTTGATTGATGATATAAACGAAGCAGTTTACAACAAGATGAAAGAAAACAAGTCTTTGGACGATGCAGAGGCTAAGAAAGTTTCTGAGATAGTTGGATTGGCTGCACTTAAGTATGGTGATCTATCAAACCAGGCAAACAAAGATTATATCTTTGACCTTGAGAAGTTTGCTTCATTTGAAGGAAACACAGGGCCATATATTCTATACACAATAGTTCGTATTAAATCAATTCTTGAGAAATACAAAGCAGAAGGTGGAAGTGTAGATGGACTTGAGATTAAAGCTAGCGATAATGAAACACAAAACAAACTAATGCTAGAGATTTCTAAGGTCAATGAAGTGATAGAGTCAGCCGCTGAAGAACTTGCACCTCATAGAATCTGTCAGTATATTTATGAGTTATCAAATGTGTTTAACAGTTTTTATCACAACACAAAGATATTGGCAGAAGAGGATGAAGAAAAGAAGAAAGGCTATATTGCTTTGCTTGAACTTACAAAGAAAGTGCTAGAGACTGGAATTGATTTACTAGGATTTAGTGCACCAGATAAAATGTAAATAAAAATGGATTCGCTTTGGCGAATCCATTTAATTTTGCATTAAAAAAGGATTCCGATTGGAATCCTTTTATTATTTTTATTTCTTAGCTGACTTTTTAGTAGTTGGTACCTTCTTTGAAACTGCTGGTGTCTGCTGTTGTTTTTCAGGCTTAGCAGTAGTGTACTGTACGTTAGGGTCTGTAGCTTGGATAAGTACCTGTCTCATACTTTGAATTTCTTCGCTTGAATATGATCTAGGCTCTGTAGGTGGAGTATAACATCCAGTTTGTTTTGCAACAGATATTCCAAGATATCCTAGTATTAAAAGTACAACGATAGCTGTTAAAGCATAAGGTACAATTTTCTTTAATTTAGCTAAAACTTTGTTCTTTTTTTGTGGATTTTTGCGGTTTTGTTTCTGTTGTTTATATTTGTCAACTTTTGCCTGACTCATTGTTTTTACCTCTCAATAATAAAAAATCTTTTAATATTATAAAACAAACTCAACTGTAAAACAAGAACTAATTATGTTATACTGAAATGCGAGAATTAAAGGAGAATAAAGGCATTTGAGCAAGTATAAATACATTATTTTTGACCTGGATGGGACACTTAGTGACTCTAAAGAAGGTATCACAAAAAGTGTCCAATATGCGTTGAAAAAAGTAGGTATAATAGAAAATAATTTAGATAATCTAAACCATTTTGTTGGACCGCCTATGGTAGAGGAATATATGAAATCATATGGTATGTCTGAGGAAAAAGCTTATGAGACTTTGGATTTCTATAGAGAGCGCTATGTTCCAACTGGTATATATGAAACAAAGATATACCCAGGGATTATGGAAACGCTTGAGGCAGTAAGACAAAATGGATTAAAGATAGGAATGGCCACATCTAAACCAGAGGGTATGGCAGAGGATGTTGCAAAGTATCTAAAAATATTTGACTACTTCGATATTATTTGTGGTGCTGATTTGCATGGTCCTATACAAAGTAAGGCATCAGTTTTAAATAAACTGTTTGATACTTCAGATTTCAAGAAAGAGGAGTCTGTTCTTATAGGAGATACTAGATTTGATGTAGAGGGTGCAAATGAAGTTGGAATTGATTGTCTAGGTGTTTCTTGGGGTACTGGTACTGAGGAAGAGATGATTGGTGCTGGAGCAATACAAGTCTTTGACGATCACGAATCTTTAATTGATTATTTACTAGGAGAACAAAGTGAAGAATAAAGAAAAAGTTACAATTGGACATTTGTGGGGAGCTTTCTATCCAGTGCTTATGTATTTAGGCATTACTGTGGTAGCGGGTATCATTTTGACGTTTGTCGCTATTTCACAAGGACAAATTACGATTGAAAACAAAACAGTAGATTTTGGAAATATAGAAAATGATTTTAGCTTGATGATGACTTTCTTTGGGGGAGTAATGACAATTCCATTACTTATTCTAATAAAGCATCTTGATGTTAAAAAACAAAAAATGATTGGAGCATATGGATACAAATCAGTCTTTTTTGCAAAGTACTTGTTTATCATTCCATTTGCAATCGCTTTTATGTATGCAGCCAATATGGTTGTTGTTATCTTGGAAGCGCTTATACCAAGTATTGCACATTCCTTTGACGAAACTGCGCAGGTTATATATGGTTCGAGTATTGGAATGCAGATTGCTACAGCAGTGATTGTTGGACCTATAGTTGAAGAGTTGATCTTTAGAGGATTGATGTATACAAGGCTTAAAAGAATGTTTGGCGAAGGTATATCGGCTTTAGTGACTGGACTGGTATTTGGACTATTCCATATGAATATTTCTCAGGGCATATATGCGTTTATATTCAGTTATGGCGCAATATTTGTCTACGAAAGATATAAGAATATTTGTGCGCCGGTATTATTCCATATGTCAGCAAATGCTATTTCAGTACTTGTAACTTTTATATATAAAGATTATAATACTTCAGCAGGAAGCAATACATCTAGTTTGAGTACATCGAGCGAGTGGGTTGGAGCTTTATCTGTATTTTTTATAAGCATTCTAATCAGTGGATTGTTTGCGTTATGTATGAAAAAGTGGGTGGAACCACAACCTAAATAAAGGAAGAATAATATGAAATTACTAACGGTAGCAATACCATGTTACAATTCAGAAGATTATATGGAAAAGAGCATCAGAAGTGCTCTTAATGGTGGTGAAAAAGTAGAAGTGTTGATCATTGATGATGGTTCAACAGATTCTACATTGGAAATTGCCAAAAAGTATGAGAAGAAATTTCCTAGCATAGTTAAGGTTATTCATAAAGAAAACGGCGGACATGGTGATGCTGTTAATGCAGGTATTAAAAATGCTACTGGAATTTACTTTAAGGTTTTAGATAGTGATGATGTATTAGGTAAAAAAGCTATGGCCAAAGTTCTCAATTTCTTGGAGAAAGCAGTTGAAACTGATATGGACATAGATATGGTCATTACAAACTTTATGTATGACAAGCAGGGCGTTAAGCGTAAGAAGATTATGAAATATAAATCAGCTATGCCTGTGGAAAAAGTTATTACTTGGGATGATGTGAAGTTTGGTCAGACACAGTATCTTTTGATGCATTCTGTTATGTATAGAACAGCAGTGCTAAGAGCATCTGGGCTTGAACTTCCAAAGCATACATTCTACGTAGATAATATTTATGTATTTACACCATTGCCATATGTTAATAAGATTTATTACTTAGATGTAGTATTTTATAAATATTACATTGGTAGAGATGATCAGTCAGTTAATGAGTCAGTAATGATTAAGAGACTTGATCAGCAGTACCGTGTAACAAAGATTATGTTAGATGATTACTGTGCTATGCATATCACAAATGATAAACTAGACAAAGTTTTAGTTCATTACTTCGATATGATGATGTGCGTATCTACAATCATGTCTATTAGAGAAGGCTCGAAACTACGCCTCAAAGACAAAGAAGAACTATGGGAACACTTACAACTTAAAAATCCAGATCTTTACAAAAAGGTAAGAAAATCTGTTTTAGGTAGATCAATGAACTTGCCAGGAAAGTATGGAAGAAAGACTTCAGAGTTCTTGTACAAAGTAGTTCAAAAGATTTTCGGATTTAATTAAAAATACTATAAATTTATAATAAAAAAACATTGCCAACACAAATAGTAGAAATTTGTTTATGGCAATGTTTTTTATTAGATATAATTTTATAGTTAATTAGATTCCCCAAAGTCAAAATTCTTAAAAGCAATTTTGAAAATAACAAAGTAAAGAACAAATGATAGAAGTGCTCCGGTTACTAAGTCCACGATTGAGTGTTGCTTTAAGAAAATAGTTGATAGACAAATGCAGATTGTTAAAATAAGTGAGCCTATCTTAATTCGTTTGCCGACCTTGCTCTTTAGACCCTTACTGTGTACTAAACAAATGTGTGCTGAAATAGTAGCGAACACATGTATGCTTGGTAACACATTAGTAGGCGTGTCTGTTGTATATAAAAATCTGACTATGCTGCCTAGGAAGTTGTGACTGATATCTGCAGGATTGATTCTTAAGTTTAATCCGTTAGGATATACAGAACAAATAACAAGGCAAATAGTCATTCCTAAGAATTCATATGCGCATAGTCTGTAAAATTCATTTTTACCTTGGAAGTAGATAAAAATAAATACAACAGGTATATACAAAAACCATAAAATATATGGAATGATGAACCATTCGTTAAATGGAAGAACATCATCCAATGGTATATGAATAATGTGCAAACCTGGATAATCCGCCGGATATGACTTCTCCAACAACATAAACCATGGCATATAAATAAAGAAATACAACAGCGGCCATGTCTGTTTTAGATTTTCTGGTTTTAATCGTTCTTTGTTAAACATAGGTGTAGTATAACACCCATATAAAGTGCTTGACAACTTTTTTATTAAAGTTTATATTAGTAAGGCAGTCAAAATGCAAAAGGGATCTTAGCTCAGCTGGGAGAGCATCTGCCTTACAAGCAGAGGGTCACAGGTTCGAGCCCTGTAGGTCCCATTATGGCTGGATAGCTCAGCTGGCTAGAGCACACGGTTCATACCCGTGGTGTCGGGAGTTCAAGTCTCTCTCCAGCCATTAAAGCAGGTCGAAAGACCTGCTTTTTTATGCGTTTAAAAGAGCAGATGTCTAACATAAAAAGAGAAAAAATAAAAGTTTACTTTTATTTTTTTCTCTTTTTTGTTATATATCGCGCTTGCGCGATATGAATATTTTGCGAAGCAAAATATGAATGCATCTGCATTGTTTATGTGCTATAATTAATAAACTAGCGCAATTGTGCGCTTTGTTAAGCGAGGTATTGATATGAGAGTAGGTATTGGATACGACGTACATAAGTTTGCAGAGGATAGAAAACTGATTTTAGGAGGAGTAGATATTCCTTATGAAAAAGGTTTGCTAGGTCATTCAGATGCAGATGTTTTAGTACATGCTGTAATGGATGCTATTCTTGGCGCGACAGGAATGGGAGACATTGGACATTTATTCCCAGACACAGATCCTGAGTATGAAGGAATCTCAAGTATTGAACTCTTAAAGAGTGTAAGAAAGTTGCTTGCTGCTAACAACTACACAGTTGGAAATATTGATGCCATTATAGTGGCAGAGCAGCCAAAGATTGCTCCATACAGAGAGCAGATGATAACAAACATAGCTGATGCATTAAACATTGGCGAGGATAGAGTGAATATCAAAGCGACTACAGAAGAGGGACTAGGTTTTACAGGTAAAGGACTTGGTATTGCATCTCAAGCGGTTGCATTGATTGAAGATAGTAGAAGCATTTAGTTTTTCATATTAATCATGTAAGGCGAGGAAAAATGATTAGGTATCTAGAGCAAGATGAAAAACAGAATATTCGCGAACTTTACGAAGAATGTTTCACAGACTCGAAAGCATTGACCGATTACTATTTCACAAACAGGCTTCCTAATAACTTTGTCGCAGTAAACGAGAAGGACGGTCAGTTAGTGAGCGCTCTTCATTTGATACCTAAGACAGCGGTCATTGGAAAATTGAAGTCTCGCGTGATGTACATTTACGGAGTGGGCACAAAACAGTACGCCCGCGGCGAAGGATGTATGAGAGATTTGATGAACACTGTTATTAAAGATATGTATCAAGACATGGAAGCTTTCACATATCTTATTCCAACAGATCAGACCAACGCTAATGCCTTTAGAAAGTTTGGATTCGAGTTTGTTATGGATAAGCCATTCACCAAACCAATGGAGAATTGGAAGAAGGCTACACACTCACTTATCTTAAGAAAAGCAGACCACTCAGATTTAGTTCGACTTTCTATTTTTGCAAAGTCAAACACTGAGAGTAAATATAAAGTTACTTTGTCGAAGGATGCTGATTACTTCAAAGAACTTGCAGAGTTGATTGAATTAGAAGGCGGCGAGATAGAAATCTATGTCGAGAACAAAGTAATCATGGGTTACAGAGTATGGATTGATAACAAGATTTATGAAGAAGTGCTAGACCCAAGCATTCAGTCGATGAGCTATTATGAGAATGAGGGAAGACCTTATTTGATGGCGAGAATTATGAGTGTTAGAAAAACACTTCGTATGCTTGGCTTCTATGGAAATGGTTCAGTAATCATTCGCATTTCAGATCCAGTTATTGAAGAGAACAATGGCACATTCAGATTCACATATCATCACGGCTCAGTAAAGATGGACAGATTAGATGACGATGTGATGCCAGAAATTGATGTAACTATCGGTGAACTAACAGCGCACATTTTTGGTTACAACCAGATAGAAGGACTCCCAAGTGTTGCTGAGAACAGTACCGTATTTATAAATGATTATATTTAGGAGTAGATATGCAAATATATAATACATTAACAAGAAAAAAAGAAGAGTTTGTACCACTAGAGGAAGGCAAAGTATCAATGTACGTTTGTGGACCTACAGTGTACAACTTGATTCATATTGGAAACGCTAGACCAATGATAGTGTTCGATACATTTAGAAGATATCTCGAGTACAAGGGATATGAAGTTAACTATGTTTCAAACTTCACAGATGTGGACGACAAAATCATTAACGCTGCCATAGAGGAAGGTGTGAGTGCTGACGAGATAGCAGAGCGCTACATCAAAGAGTGCCAAAAGGATATGGAGGGCATGAATATAATGCCAGCCACTACACATCCAAAGGCTACAGAAGAGATTGATGGAATGATTTCTCTTATTGGTACTCTTATCGACAAAGGTTACGCGTACGACAAAGATGGCACAGTTTATTTCAGAACTAGAAAGTTCAAAGATTACGGAAAATTATCAAAGAAAAATATAGATGACCTAGAAGCAGGTCACAGAGATATCAAGGTAGTGGGTGAAGAGTCAAAGGAAGATCCACTAGACTTCGTTCTTTGGAAACCTAAAAAAGAGGGCGAGCCTTCATGGGACTCACCTTGGTCAGATGGTAGACCTGGTTGGCATACAGAGTGTTCTGTTATGGCAAAGAAATACTTAGGTGATGAGATTGATATTCACGCCGGCGGCGAAGACCTAATCTTCCCACATCACGAAAACGAGATTGCACAGAGTGAGTGTGCGAACGGCGTTCCATTTGCAAAGTACTGGATGCACAATGCATTCTTAAATATTAACAATAAGAAGATGTCTAAGTCACTTGGAAACTTCTTTACAGTTAGAGATATATCTGAAAAGTATGATTTACAGGTATTGAGATTCTTTATGCTAAGCGCGCACTACAGAAGTCCGCTTAACTTTAGCGATGACTTGATGGAGTCTGCAAAGAATGGTTTGGATAGAATCTTAACTGCAGCGGAAAAGCTTCGCGATGTGATTTCAAGCGGTAAGGACGAACCTTTAACAGATGAAGAGCGCGAGATAGTAAATGGCGCTTCAGAATTTGTCAAGAAGTTTGAAGAGGCAATGGATGATGATAACAATACAGCAAATGCTATAGCTGCAGTATTCGATTTGGTTAAATATTCAAACAGCAATGTTTCATCTGATAACACAAAACAGTTTGCTGAGGCAATGTATGAAATTTTAACTGAGCTTACTGATGTGCTAGGAATCATCTTAGAAAAAGAAGAAGAGGCGCAGGGCGATGAAGACTACATAAACGAAATGATTGAAAAGCGTGCTCAGGCAAAGAAAGACAAAGACTTTGCATTGGCAGATCAAATTCGTGACGAACTTTTAGAAAAAGGAATCATTTTGGAAGATACAAGAGAAGGTACTAAGTGGAGTAGAAAATAATGTCTGACATATTTGAAATCATAAAACAGAATATGGATTTAGAAGACATTGATAC
>CADBBS010000054.1 GCA_902793045.1 uncultured Lachnospiraceae bacterium | reverse complement strand
TACGCGCACCTCTAACCACTCTGAAAGAGCGTTAACTACAGATGCACCTACACCGTGAAGACCACCAGATACTTTGTATCCGCCGCCGCCAAATTTACCACCGGCATGAAGCACAGTAAATACAACTTCAACCGCTGGCTTACCTGTCTTTTTATTTATATCAACAGGAATTCCACGACCGTCGTCTTTAACAGTGATTGAATTATCTTTATTGATAGTAACTTCAATAGTTGAGCAGTATCCAGCCAAAGCCTCATCCACTGCGTTATCCACTATCTCGTAAACCAAGTGATGAAGACCACGTGAAGAAGTAGTACCAATGTACATACCTGGTCTTTTTCTAACAGCTTCCAATCCCTCTAAGACTTGAATCTGATCTGCACCATATTCTTTTTGTCCTTGTTGTTTGTCTGTCATTTAAAAACTTCCTTTCAAAATACAAAGTTAACTAATTACATTCTCTGCTACTTTTGCATTATCAACCTTAAACACTCGGTCAATATTTATACTGTTTTCTACAAACTCATCTAAACCTGTACAAGTCACAATCGTTTGTATATTATCTAGTCTTTCTAATAAGTGATTTTGTCTCTCTGAATCTAATTCAGATAGCACATCATCTAAAAGTAAAACTGGTGTGTCATTAATAATCTTTTTAACCAGTTCAATCTCCGCCAGCTTCAAAGACAACGCAATTGTTCTCTTTTGGCCCTGACTTCCATAAGTTCTAATATTTATATCTTTGTTAAAGAATAAAATATCGTCCCTATGTGGCCCCACCGAAGTACTCTTATTTCTTAGATCAACACTTCTGTTTCTCTTTAGATTTTTTTCAAAATCTTTTACTTCAGTATTTTTGTGATAGTCAATCTTTATTGATTCTTCTTTATTTGTTAAATCTTCATGGATAGGTTTAATAATTTTACTTATCTGCTTAATAAATTCTTCACGCTTTTTAATTATTTCTTTTCCATAAAGAACCAGTTGCTCATCCCAAACATCTAATGTCTCTTCTGCGCTAGGATTAAAACTTATTTCTTTAAGTAGTCTGTTTCTCTGATTTAAAACTTTATTGTAATTAATTAGATTATGAACATAAATTTTATCTAGCTGACAAAGTTCTAAATCCATAAATCTTCTTCTCTCTGCCGGACCATTTTTAATAATATTTAAATCTTCCGGTGCAAAGAAAATGACATTAAAGATTCCAAATAGTTCACTCGCTCTTTTTATTGGAACTCCATTCACTGCAATTCCTTTAGTCTTATTTTTTCTTAAGTGAACATCTACTCTTACTTCTTTTTCTTTTTTCTCTATAAATAATTTTATATGTGCTTCACGCTCACCAAATCTTATTAATTCAACATCTTTATTACTTCTGTGAGATTTAGTAGTACTACAAATATAGATTGACTCTAAAATATTTGTTTTACCCTGAGCATTATTTCCATATAAAACATTTTTCTTAGGATCTAAATCTAAATCTAATGATTTATAATTTCTAAAATTTTCTAACTCTAGTTTTTTAACTATCATTTTTTTCTCAATTTATTTAACTGTGACTAACTCCCCATTATATTCAAAATTATCGCCTGAATATAATTTTTTTCCTCTTCTTGTGTCTACTTCTCCATTAACTTTTACTTGCCCATCTTGAATAACTACTTTTGCCTCAATGCCTGATGATACAAGTCCAGCTAATTTCATCGCTTGTCCTAATTTTATATATTCATCTCTAATTTCTATTTCCATAATCTATTCCCTTACTTTAAAAATGAAAAATGAATTTCTTCACTTTCCATTTTTAAAAATATTTATTGTACTACTGGTAATACAATATAAATATATGAATTATTCTCATTTCTGATAAAGCATGGTGCCTTTGAATTTGTCATATACAAAGTAATCTTTTCATCATCCAATACTTTCAAAATATCTAGAAGGAATTTTGGATTGAAACTGATCATTAAATCTTCACCTTCTTTGGCGATGTCAATCTTTTCATCCATTGTTCCAATAAATGTATTAATAGATAAATCTAAAACTCCATCCTTAATTGTTAAGAATACTGGTTTACTTTCACCTTCTTTAATAAGAAGTGTAGCTCTATCTATACAATCCATAAATTCTCTCTTATTAATTTCAATCTTTGTCTTGTAATCAGAGCTAATCATTTTGTCTGTGTCAAAGAAGTTAGTATCTTCAATTAATCTAGAAACTACAACTGTATCTCCTAGATCAAATAGAATGTGATTGTTTGTAAAGTAAATCATTACATCATCTTCCATTCCACCATTTAAAATTTTACTAATTTCATTTAATGATTTTCCTGGAATGATAACTTTACCTAAATCATATTCTTCTTTTAATTCTATATTTCTAATAGCAATTCTAAATTTATCTAATGCTACTACTTTTAATTTATTTCCTTTTATTTCAAAAAGTTCACCAGTTAATACTTTATTCTTTTCTGCATCATTAATTGCAAAAATAGTTTGATCAATAATATTTTTAAGTGATAACTGTGAAATACTAATCTTATTATTCTTTTCTACTCTTGGTAGTGGAGAAAAATCTTCTGGATCCATTATTTGAATATTAAATTTTGAATTCTCACATGTAATTAATGATTTTGTATCATCTTCTATTTCAAATGTTATTTCACTATCAGGAAGCTTACGAACAATTTCAGAAAAGATTCTTGCCTCTATAGCAACTTTTCCAGCTTCTTTAATTTCACCTTTAACTTTTGTCTCTATTCCTAGATCCATATCGTTAGCAGTAAATTTAATGAAACCTTCAGTAGCATCAATCAAAATACATTCTAATATCTTCATAGAAGATTTAGTTGATACTGCTTTCATTACAACATTGATTCCCTCAATTAAATCTGATTTTTTAAATAGTAATTTCATCCCTTTTCTCCTTTAAAATAAAAGTATAAATAAATATATAATTTTTAATAATAATAATAAGGACAGTCAATATGATAAAAAGTATTAAAAATCCTTTATTTATCGTGGTTATATAATAAAAATTGTAGTTAATAATTTTTGAAGTAATTAACAAATCACGTAAGTTATTATCAAAGATAAATAATATATAAATTTTTTGTGTGATTTTGTTTCTAAAAAACTTCCATCTATAAATTTTTATTATCAAACTACTGACAGAGTTATTAACTAATATTCTGTAGTTATTGATAGTTTATTGATATAGTTATTAACAACGGTTTTTATTCTGGATCAACCTTTTTCTTTAAAACTTCAACTGTAGCTCTAGTATTTGGGTCAGTTTCTATTTCTTTTTTAACTTTATCTATTCCGTAAATAACATTTCCGTGAGTCTTATTTAAAGCTTTTGCAATAGTTTCCAATTTATCATCAGTAAAATATCTACAAAGATACATACATATTTGACGAGGCCATGCAATATCTGCACTTCTTTTATCTGATATTAAATCTTTAGTAGATAAATCAAAATGTTCAGCAACTATTTCAATAATAGATTCGCATGTAATATTCTTTTTATTATCTGGATCAATCATATCCTTCAAAATATCTTTAGCAAAATCTAAATCAATAACAGTGCCAGGTTTCATTTTTGCGTATGCAACTAATTTATTATATGAACCCTCTAATTCTCTTACATTTGAAATAAAATTATTTGCAATGTAATCAAGTGCACTATTATCTATTTCAATCCCAGATTCCTGTTTAGCTTTATTAAGAAGAATAGCCATTCTTGTTTCATAATCTGGATTTTGAATATCAACAGTTAATCCCATTTCGAAACGGTTAATTAATCTCTCAGAAATACCTTCCATATCCTTAGGAATTTTATCTGATGTAATAACGATCTGTTTATGTTTCATATGTAAGTCATTAAAAATATTAAACAAATCAATTACTTCATTTACAAAAGACTCACTGTATGTATAAAGAACAGTAGCCTCTGGATTTTGTTCTAAAACAAAATTACCAATAGCCTGAAGCAAATGAGTCTTACCTAAACCAACACCACCATAAATATAAAGTGGGTTATAAGTTTCACCAGGTGATTCAGCCACCGCCAAAGCAGTAACCTGAGCTGCATTATTATTAGAGCCCACTACAAAAGAATCGAAAGTAAATTTCTCACTTAAGTTAGAGTCTTTAATACGATCTAGTAACTGAGCTTTACTTTCGTTGGTAGTAGCAATTGAATTATCCATTTCACCATTTGGCAAAATGATTTGTAAATCTAAATCCTCATCCAGTGACTCACAAATAGAAACTTTCAAAAATGAAAGATATTTTTTGTTTATATATTTAAGGCCTTGGGATTCACTAGGTCCAGTGAAAACTAAAGTCACTAAACCATCCTCCACTGATTTAATCTCAAGTGGAAGAATCCATGTTTTAAAAGATACGTCAGAGACGTCATATTCACTTTTAAAGAAATCTAAAATTTCAGGCCATTTTTCACTTAAAACTTCAAACATAGCCCCTCCCTAAAAAAAATGCGAAATATCGTTAAAATTCGCACATAGATATAATACACTAAAATAGCAATTTTTTCAATAATATTATAATTATAATAGGAAGAAACTAGTAACAAAAAAACAGCCGTTTGATTTACATAATAACAGTAACTGGTATACATAAAATGGTTGCAAATAATAACCAAAATCCCGAGTTATTGACATTAATTAACGAAAATCGGTTAAAAATCCGATAAAATAAGCATATTTCTATTAACTTATTGACAATTTATTGACAGAATGTATATAACCTTAACCATTTTATGTAAAATTATGTAAATTATTGGCCAAAATTCAGTATTTTATTAAAAAATGTCAACAAGTCACAAAAAATATGTGATTTTTGATAAATTACTTCTACTTTTGGGTGAATGAGTTCTTTGGCGAAGCCACCTGATCTTAAAAAAATGTATATATATAGTAAAAAGTCATTGAAAAATATAGCAAAGTATGGTTTAATTGATAACTAGCTACGAATTCTTACATTTATATAGTAAAGATGTTTTGCTATTAATAATGAAGGAGGTAAATTGTTATGAAGATGACTTTTCAACCAAAGAAAAGACAGAGATCAAAAGAACATGGTTTTAGAAAAAGAATGAGAACAGCTGGTGGACGTAAAGTCCTAGCTTCAAGAAGAGCTAAAGGTAGAAAGAAAATATCAGCTTAAGGTCGCATTCTAAGAAATGTGACCTTTTCTTTTTGAGGGAGTATTATGAAAAATTCTTTGAAAAAGAATGAGGACTTTAAGAAAGTCTTCGACGAAAAGAAGTCATGTGCTAACAAGTATTTAATCTTATACTACAGAGAAAACGAATTAGACGTTAACAGATTAGGTATCCAGGTAAGTAAAAAAGTAGGAAATAGCGTAGTAAGACATCGCCTAACTAGATTGATTCGTGAAAGTTTTAGATTAAATGAAAAAAGTTTTAAGCACGGCTTAGATTTGGTAGTAATCGCAAGAGGCGATGCTAAGGATAAAACCTACAAAGAGATTGAAGATGCCCTACTTCACTTGGGCAAGCAATCACGTATTTTGTCTGAAAACTAGGTGGTAGTTTTTATATTCAAAATATAAGACTGATTAAAAACCGGACGAGCAGAGCTGGATAATCAGTAGCAAGTTTTGAAAAGGTTAAAACTTGCGAAACGCAAATTTGAAGATAAACCTTTTTGTATAGAAGAAATGAAAATTTTAAAAATGATAAAAAAAGGAATTAGTTTCCTTTTGATCGGATTTATAAAATTTTATAAAAAAGCAATATCACCATATACACGTAGTAAATGCAGATACATACCTACGTGTTCTTCTTATGCAATAGAGGCTATACAAAAATATGGACCATTTAAAGGATCACGCCTAGCAATAAAAAGAATTGCTAGATGCAATCCACTGCACGAAGGCGGATATGATCCGGTTCCTTAAGGAGGTAAAAATTGTTTTTATATAACAACCCATTAGTAAAAGGTTTAGCTAGTCTTATGGGATACATTATGGAGGGAATCTACTTTGTATTCTCTCAAATGGGAATTTTGAACATTGGATTATGCATTATTGTATTTACAATTGTAATTAGAATGTTCCTACTTCCAATGCAGGTTAAGCAACAGAAATTCTCCAAGCTTAACGCCATAATGTCACCAGAGATTAAGGCTATTCAAGAAAAGTACAAAGGAAAAAAAGACCAAGAGACACAAATGAAGCAGCAGGCTGAGATTAAGGAAGTATATGCTAAGTATGGTACTTCTCCTACTGGTAGTTGTTTACAACTATTAATCCAGATGCCAATTCTTTTTGCTTTGTATGCGGTTATCAGAGATATTCCACACTATGTTTCATCAGTTCATAAATCATATGAGAAATTTATTTATGGAATGAATGCGCAACAAGTAAAAGAGTTTTTTGGCTCAAAGTCAATATTAGGAAAATATGTTAATGATAAACTGACAGGACATGATTTAGTAAAACCAAAATTTCACAATCAATTAGAAAACTGTATTGCTGCTATGACCGGAACAAATTCTACTGGAGCAACACTTAAACTTGCACATGGACATAAACTACAGGATTTATTTGACGCAGTTCACGGAGCAGCCACAGAAGTAATTATCAGACTGAATAATTTTCTAGGTCTAAATGTAGGAAGTTCTCCATCAGAGAACATTGGAAGTTTTAAGACTGCATCCATTGCAATTATTATTGCAGCTTTGGCTATTCCATTGCTTTCAGGTGTATTCCAGTTTGTCAGCGTTCAGCTTACAACTAGAATGAACAAGAACAATGCTGCAGCAGATGTTCCTGGAATGGGCGGATCAATGAAGATTATGAACTTCATTATGCCAATCTTTTCAATTTACATGTGTTATATTCTTCCAGTAGGTATTGGTATTTACTGGTGTATCGGTTCACTTGTTATGATGGTACAGCAGCTATGTATCAACAAGTATCTAGATAAAAAAGGCATGGATGCAATCATTGAAGAGAATAGAAAAAAGGCCGCTAAGAAGGCTGAGAGAAAGAAAGCTAGAAAAGGAATCTACAGAGAAAATGTTATTGATGCAGCTCAGAATAAAGCCAAGGCTAAAGATGAAAGCGGAATGAGCGCAGCTGAAAAAGAAGCTAAGCTTCAGAAAGCTAAAGAGGCTGCGGCAAAGAAACAGGGTTCACTTGCAGCTAAAGCAAACTTAGTAAGCGACTATAATAAGAAGAACGATAAATAATACAGAGGAGAAAAAAATGGATTACAAAAATTTCGAAGGAAAAAATGTAGATGATGCTATCACTAATGCTTGTCAGGAGCTAGGCATCACATCAGATAAATTAGACTATGAAGTTGTGGAAGAAGGCGGAAGCGGATTCCTAGGACTAGGAAAAAAGGCAGCTGTCATCAAAGCTAGAAAGAAAGGCGATGTAGATGAGATTGCAGCAGACTTCCTAAACAAAGTCTTTGACGCAATGGAACTAACAGTAAAGCTTGATGTAAACGTGGAAGATCAAGACAATGAGCAGACAATCAACATTGATATTGTGGGCGATGACATGGGAGTTTTGATTGGTAAGCGTGGACAGACACTTGATTCACTTCAGTATCTTACAAGTTTGATTGTAAACAAAGAGTCAGATGACAAATTCTCTAGAGTTAGACTTGATACAGAAAACTACAGAGAAAGAAGACAGCAGACTCTAGAAAATCTTGCAAAGAACATTGCAAAGAAAGTTAAGAGAATTAAAAAGCCAGTAGCGCTTGAGCCAATGAATCCTTATGAGAGAAGAATCATTCACTCAGCACTTCAGGATGACAAGTACTGCACTACTCGCTCAGAAGGCGAAGAACCATACAGACATGTAGTGGTTGTTCTTAAATAATAAGAAAATGACTTACGAAACTATAGCAGCTATCTCTACTGCCCCAGGCGCTTCGGGTATTGGAATTATTCGAATAAGTGGCGAGGATGCAATTGAGATAGCCGACAAAGTATTTAAATCATATAAAGAAATTAAGCTAGCCGATGTGGATACACACACGGCTAGTTTTGGCTGTATAAAAGATGGCGACAAAGTAATTGATGAAGTTCTAGTTTTGGTTATGAAAGATGGCAAGTCCTTCACCGGAGAAAACACTGTTGAGATTAACTGCCATGGAGGAATGCTCATCTTAACTAAAGTTCTTGATTTAGTTATCAAGGCTGGAGCTAGACCTGCAGAGCCAGGTGAGTTTACAAAGCGAGCTTTCTTAAATGGAAAGATGGATTTATCACAAGCTGAGGCTGTGATGGATTTGATTAACGCAAAAAATGATTTTGCACACTCTAGTGCCGTGAAACAATTAAAGGGAAATGTTTCAGACAAGATTAAGGAACTTCGTGCAGAGATCATTTACCACATTGCTTTTATCGAATCAGCATTGGATGATCCGGAGCACATAAGTATTGATGGATATTCAGAAAAGATAAAAGACACTGTAGAAAAAGAACTAGAGGAAATAAAGAAATTAATCGATAGTTTCGATAACGGCCGCGTGGCTAAAGAAGGAATTAAAACTGTAATTTTAGGAAAGCCAAATGCAGGGAAGTCTTCTCTTCTCAACTTGTTGTTAGGCGAGGAACGCGCAATCGTAACTGAGATAGAAGGAACTACTCGCGATACTTTAGAGGAATACATTAACTTCAATGGCCTAAGTCTTAATATAGTAGATACAGCTGGCATTCGTGAGTCGGATGACAAGGTTGAGCAGATTGGAGTTGAGAAAGCAAAAGAGATGGCCGAGGATGCTGACCTAATTTTATATGTGGTGGATGGCCAAAAAGATTTGGATGAGAATGACAGACAGATTATCGATATTATAAAAGATAAGCAAGCTATTGTTCTGGTAAACAAAACTGATCTTGATATGACAGTTAATATAGAAGAAATAAAATCTTTGTCGGAGCTTGATGTTATACTCTTCTCCGCCAAAGAAGGAACAGGCCTTGATAAGTTAGAGGCAGACATTCGACAGAAATTCTACGAGGGCAAAGTCACATTGAACGATCAAGTCTATATTACAAACGCCCGCCACAAAGAATGTTTAGATTCAGCTTACAAGAGTTTGAATAATGTTTTAGATTCGGTTAGCAAAGATTTGCCGGAGGACTTCTACTCTATCGACTTGATGGATGCCTATGAGAAGTTAGGTCTTATTATAGGTGAGAGTGTGGAGGATGATTTGGCGAACGAGATTTTCTCGAAGTTTTGTATGGGCAAATAAATTTTTTAAGAAAAATTATTTCAATAATATAATGTATAAAAAAGAAATTGTGTTATAATCTTATAGCATAATTTCTTTTTTTATAGGAGAGACACATGGGCAAAGTTGTTGAACAACATGATGTCGTGATTGTGGGTGCGGGCCACGCTGGATGCGAGGCGGCGCTTGCTTCTGCGCGACTTGGAATGGACACTATCGTTTTTACTATTAGTATCGATAGTGTTGCTTTGATGCCATGTAATCCTAATATTGGAGGAACTTCTAAGGGACACTTAGTGCGCGAGGTAGATGCGCTAGGTGGAGAGATGGGTAAAAATATTGATAAGACTTTTATTCAGTCTAAGATGTTAAATAAGTCCAAGGGTCCTGCTGTTCACTCACTTCGTGCACAGGCAGACAAGCATGACTACACACGCGAGATGCGTAAAACCCTAGAAAATACGGACAATTTGACTATCAAGCAGGCTGAAGTTTCAGATATATTGGTGGAAGATGGCGTGATAAAAGGCGTTAAGACTACCACTGGCGCTACTTACTATGCGAAATCTGTTGTGTTAGCAACAGGTGTATACTTGAAAGCTAAATGTATCCACGGCGACGTTTGCCAGGAGACGGGTCCTAATGGTTTGGCCGCTGCCAATTATTTGACGCAGTCACTTATCGATAACGGAATCGAGATGAGAAGATTTAAGACAGGCACTCCTGCCCGCGTGGATAAGAGGACTGTTGACTTTAGTAAGATGGAGGAACAATTTGGCGATGAGCGAATTGTGCCATTCTCTTTTACTACTGATCCAGAGAGTATCCAGAAGGACCAGGTGTCTTGCTGGCTTACATATACAAACGAAGAGACGCACGAGATTATTAAAGAAAACATCGAGCGCTCTCCCCTATTTTCAGGGATGATAGAGGGAACGGGTCCTAGGTACTGCCCGTCTATTGAGGACAAAGTTGTTAAGTTTGCAGATAAAAACAGACATCAGGTTTTCATTGAGCCTGAGGGATTATATACAAACGAAATGTACTTGGGAGGAATGTCATCTTCTTTGCCGGAGGATGTTCAGTACGCGATGTACCACACTGTGCCAGGACTTGAGAATGCGAAGATTGTTCGTAACGCATATGCTATTGAGTACGATTGTATCGAGTATGGACAGTTGCTCCCAGACCTAGAGTTTAAGGCAGTTAAAGGACTTTTTAGTGCTGGACAATTTAACGGAAGTTCAGGCTACGAGGAAGCTGCGGCGCAGGGAATCGTGGCTGGCATAAATGCAGTAAAATACGCTCGCGGCGAAGAAACATTAGTGATTGATAGATCGCGTGGATACATCGGCGTGTTGATAGACGACCTTGTGACAAAGGAAAGTCATGAGCCATACAGAATGATGACTTCGCGTGCGGAGTATAGACTATTACTTCGTCAAGACAATGCAGATTTAAGACTTACTCCGTTAGGATATGAAGTTGGTCTTATTTCCAAAGAGCGCTACCAATCTGTGGTGGCGAAGGAAAAAGCTATTGAAAAAGAAATTGCTAGACTCGAGGAAACTTATGTGGGCGCAAACAAGAAAGTTCAAAAGGTTCTAGAGAAGTTAGAAAGCACTACTTTAAAGACTGCTACTTCTTTGGCAGAGCTTATTAGAAGACCTGAACTTGATTATGAGAAGATAAAAGAACTAGATAAAGAGCGCTCAGAGCTCCCAGAAGACGTTAAAGAGCAGGTAAACATCAATATAAAGTATTCTGGCTACATTGAGAGGCAGAAAAAACAGGTAGAAAACTTCAAAAAGATAGAAAGTAAGAAAATACCTGAAGATATAGACTATGATGATGTAATTAGTCTTCGAATTGAAGCTAGACAGAAATTACAGAAATATAGACCAATTAACATTGGACAAGCATCAAGAATATCAGGAGTTTCTCCAGCAGATATTTCTGTACTACTCATCTATATGGAACAGAAAAAATAGGTTTTTATAATCTGAAGTTATGTAAACCGTTTAATTTTTAACAATAGACCTATATATAATATTATGTAAACCAAGCGAGGTTCTGAGAAGTGGATAAAATAGGGCTTTTAGAAGAAATCCTAAAAAAACTAAATATTTCTATAGATGAAGATCAAAAACAAAAATTCTCCGACTACTACTCTATTCTTTTGGAGAAAAATAAAGTCATGAATTTGACTAGAATCACAGATGAAGAGGAATTTATAATAAAGCATTTGGCAGATAGTCTTGTGATTAGCAAAGTGATCGAGATGGAAAATATAGATAGTTTGATTGACGTAGGAACCGGCGCTGGCTTTCCAGGAATTCCAATCAAAATAATCTATCCAAACATAAAGGTGACATTATTAGATTCATTAGATAAAAGAGTTGGATTTCTAAAAGAAGTTATTGATAAGCTAGGCTTAAAAGATATAGAGGCGGTTCATGGACGCGCTGAAGACTTTGGACAGGATGATAATTATAGAGAAAAATATGATTTGTGCGTTTCCAGAGCTGTTGCAGACTTATCAGTATTATCGGAATACTGCATTCCATTTATAAAGGAACAGGGATTATTTGTTAGTTACAAAGCTGAGGGATCAGAAGATGAAATATATGCAGCGAGAAATGCTATAGAGACTTTGGGCGCGGGACTTGAAGGAGTTTGCACAGAACAGATTCCAGATACTGGTATAAACAGACAGTTTGCAATTATAAGGAAAATCACAAAGACAGATTCTAAGTATCCTAGAAAAGCTGGAAAGCCTTCAAAGAAACCATTGAAATAATATTGAAGTCATTTATAATATAGAAAAAACTAGATTAAGGAAAAGATATGATTAAGAAGTATTTAAAACACAGAAAAAAGTTGTTAGAAAATGAAATAGAAAAGATTGAAGAATTATCTGAGATGAGCCAGGTGTCAATTAAGCAGATAGATGCCCAGATAAACAATCTTAAAAATGAGATTGATGAAAGTTCAGAAATGTTATCAGTAAGCGTTAGAAACAACATGTCTAAAAAAGCAGACGAAGTTGAACATATGGAAGATAGCAAAAAGGATACATACGATCAAATTGATAAGTATGCAAAAGAAATAGCTAAATAGCTGAGAAAATGAAAGAACTTAAAACTATCAATGAATGCCTAAATCAGCTTGATGGCGTAAATGTTTCACGTGAAACATTTACAAAAACTCCAGTAGAAAAAGTGTCTATTGGTTCCCAAGCAGAAAGAATGGTTGATCAAGGATTAAAAACAAGGTTAAACTTCTGCAAAGGATTGGTTGGAGTTGATGATATTAGAGCAAAGATTGAACTTGAGAAGATAATAAAAGAAATGAAATAAGAAAGACAGATGAAGAAAAAAAGAAATGTTTCACGTGAAACATTTCTTTTTTCTTGCAATTATTCATGGTTATTTTGAAAAGTAACGTTTCACGTGAAACATTTTAGCTTAAAAAAGTTTCCTTTTATATAGAAAAAACTCATTCCTTGTGATAAAATATGTAATTGGAAACACAGAGATTCGAGGTACAAAATGGGAAAAATAAT
>CADBBS010000053.1 GCA_902793045.1 uncultured Lachnospiraceae bacterium | reverse complement strand
CCTCCAGTATCAATTCTTACACCAGAGCAGACACAGTATTACTTCCTATCAGGATTTACTGCTAAGCTAGCTGGTACTGAGAGAGGAATCACAGAGCCTACACCTACATTCTCAGCATGTTTCGGTCAGGCATTCCTAGAACTACATCCAACAAAGTATGCAGAAGAACTAGTTAAGAGAATGCAGGCATCTGGAGCTAAGGCTTACTTAGTAAACACAGGATGGAATGGAAGCGGAAAGAGAATCTCAATCAAGGATACACGTGGAATCATTGATGCAATCTTAAATGGAAACATTAACAGTGCACCAACAAAACAGATTCCAATCTTCAACTTCGAAGTTCCAACAGAACTAGAAGGTGTTGATACAAACATCCTAGATCCAAGAGATACTTACGAGGATCCAACAGTTTGGGAAGACAAAGCTAAAGATCTTGCTTCAAGATTTAACAAAAACTTTGTTAAGTACACTACAAACGAAGCTGGTAAAGCATTAGTAGAAGCAGGACCAATACTATAAAGTTTAAATAAAAATATAAAGATAGGGGTTTAGATATGTTATTAATCTAAACCCCTATTATTATGTTATAATAATACTGCAAGGAGGTGGAACTATGAAAAAAGGAATACTGATTGTGATAGCTATAGTCATAGTTGCTGTTGTGACTTGCGCAATAATTATTATTGTTAAACATAATAGTAACGATAATGGCATACAGGAAGAAACAAATTATAAAGTTAATGGTGTTGAAATGCGCTGCGAAGGAAGACATGTTCGATTTGAAAAGAATTCTTTAAATTATTTATTCTTTATGGGTATTGTTGATGATAATTTTAAAGATAAACATATTTCCGAGAAAGCATTGAAGGTTTTGAGGGAATTTAAAAAAATAGAATTAGAGAATTATGACAATAAAGATATCAAGATTGTTGCAGTTGATGTTACAACGAAGGAACCAGATGCGTGGGTACCAAGTGACTATTTCAAAAATGATTTCAAAAAAGTAGAAGTTACAATTATTTCTGACAAAGGTGATGACGATGAGTATACAGCATTTTTGTGCGAATATACAGAAGGATCCAATGATTATTATATTAAAACAATTGAGTATGAACTCAATGGCGGGGAATACTAAAATGTTATGAAAATAAAAAAAGGAGAGTTGATTTTTTACTAAAGAGTAATATAATTAAATTATCAAAGAAATATTCTTTGGTACCCTGACTGTACGGGCTGCATAATTTGAACCTACAACACATTGAAGGGATTCCAAATCTCTGAGTCGGATGTCAGGCCTCATAAAATCAGTGGAAGGCAGAAGTTCAGATGAGGTTGCCCACCTAGCCATTGCTAGGAGTCAATGAGCAGTACTTGCAGTTAAGGGAAAATTGTTTAAGAAAAAGAATGTAACTGGACGTTACATTCTTTTTTTATTGCATAAGTAGTTTAGACTTTGATATAATGAACCTAACAAAAAATTCGGAGGGTAAAAATATGGCAGAGGAAAACAAAAAAATATCAAATGAAAAACGTAATGTGTTAGCATTAGTATTTTTCGTTACTGTATTTGTGTACGGTTTATTTGTTTACATGTGCAATTATTTACTAAAGAAAGACGATGAATAAGGGAGGACTTATAATATGAAATTTTATGTATGCAATCATTGTGGAAATATAATTCGCTTTGAAAAAGATACAGGCGTTCCTGTTATGTGCTGTGGTGAAAAGATGGAAGAATTAGTTCCAGGTACTACAGATGCTGCACAGGAAAAACATGTGCCTACTATCGAGATCAACGGTGATGTAGTGACAGTAAGAGTAGGTGAAGTGGAACATCCTATGGAAGAAGAACACTACATTGAGTGGATTATTCTTGAGACAACTCAAATGGAATATAAAAAGAAATTAAAACCTGGTGATAAACCAGTAGCTGCATTTATACTAAATGAAGGCGATGAGCCTATAGCAGCATATGAGTACTGTAATCTTCATAGATTATGGAAAAAAGAAATATAAATTAATGGAGGAAGTGTTTAGTATGGATGAAAACAAAATCAATGAAAACAACTTGGACGAAAATGTAAATGAGTCAGTTGAAAGTGTTGAGACATCTGAGCCAGTTGTAACACCTGGACCAGAGATAACACCTGAACCAGAGGTAACACCCGAACCAGAGGTAACACCAGAGCCACAGAACACTGCTCAGCCTAAAACAGATGGAAAAGCTACAGCATCTATGGTTTGTGGTATTATCAGTGTTATTCCTTGTTGCTGGGGTATTGTTACTCTTGTATTGGGAATTATCGCTGTTGTAATGGCATCTTCATATGTAAATGAGTCGGGCGATGTTGATAATAGCAAAGCTAAGGCTGGAAAGATTTGTGGTATTATCGGTATTATTGGTTCAGTTATAGGACTTATTTATGTTCTTGTATTATTAGCTAACGGCGGACTAGACAGTTTGTATCTTCGCTAATAATAAAAAAGAATGTGGTAGAAATACCACATTCTTTTTTTATGCAATAATTTAGTTTATATAATATCTGTTTTTGAATTATTTTCATTATCATCTGGTGCCACAATTTCTGGATGCAATAGTTTATTGATCTCATGGCCTAAGAAGAATATGTAAATACAAGCATATGTCCAAAGCATTAGTACAACAAATGATGCTAAACTTCCATACATATATGAAGTGTTAAAGAAATAATCCACATAAATATTGAATCCTAATGAGAAGAGTATCCATCCAGCTGCACTAAACAATGATCCCCAAAATATTTTCTTAAAAGTTGCATATGTTCTGTTTGATAACCTATATACTAATAGGAAGAATATTAGGAAGCAAACAAACATTGCTACGTATCTAAATGCCATTGATAGGTAGCCGGCTCCATCTAGATGAGGAGACTGACCAACTATATATTTCACTGATTTGTTTCCGAAAATTAATACACACATTGTTATAAGAATAAGAATAATAAATGCTAATGTGTATACCATAGAAAGTAATCTTGAAACGATGAAGTTTCTATTTTTATGTAGATTATTAATATTGCAAAGTCCGTCCATAAGAGTGTGAACTCCCTTTGACGCGGACCAAAGAGCGATGATGGCTGAAATTGAAATAGAGAAGCCAGAGGCATATTTTGACAAATAATTAACCAAATCATTCATAAGCTCTCTAATACTATGATTGCTGACAGTATTAATTATTTTAATAAAGACTTCTCGACCAGAAGGAATAATCGAAACTAGGTTTAGAAGTAATAATAAAAATGGAAATACTGATAGCACCATAAAGAAAGAAGATTGTCCTGCATGAACATCAATCTTATCTTCTTTTAGGTTGTCCAAGAATGGGCATATTCTTTTTTCGTAAAACTTTTTCATACAAAAAATTATAATATATATAGAAGAATAATTAAAGAAAAACTAACAAGATACATTTGACACAAATACTTATTATGATATAATTTAACAGGTTATATAAAGGCGATGAATGTGCACAGTAGGTGCGATTTTTCCTTACAGAGAGAGGGTTCTAGGCTGTAAAGCCCTTAGGTTCAAAATCGATACTGAAATTCCCACAGGAGCTGCATTTGTGAAACTAAGTAGCAGATGACGTTTGATACGCGTTAAGTATAATGAAGAGTCTATTAAATTAGAAATTAGGGTGGTACCGCGGAGAGATTCGTCCCTTACGCAGGTGCTTTTTTTATTGCAAAAAATATAAGGAGAAAAGAAATGAAAGAGAAACTACAAGCTATCCAAGAAGAAGCTTTGAAGAAGATTTCAGATAGTACTGATCTAGATAAACTTTACGAAATCAAAGTAGACATCTTGGGTAAAAAGGGTAAGTTGACAGAAGTTCTAAAAGGTATGAAGGATGTTGCTCCTGAAGATAGACCTAAAATAGGACAGATGGTTAATGATACCAGAAAAGAAATTGAAGATAAGATGGAGGAGATGAAGACCAAACTTCAGGATAAAGTCTTGGAAGAAAAGATGAAGAATGAAGTGATTGACGTCACTCTTCCAGCAAACAAGAATAAGATTGGACACAAGCATCCAAATACTTTGGCTTTAGAAGAGTTAGAGAGAATCTTTACAGGTATGGGATACGAAGTGGTAGAAGGTCCAGAGATTGAGTTTGATTACTACAATTTCGAGGCGCTAAACATTCCAGAGAATCACCCTGCAAAGGATGAGCAGGATACTTTCTATATAGATAGAAATATCGTGCTTCGTACTCAAACATCTTCTGTGCAAGCTAGAGTTATGGAAAACACACAGCCACCTATCAGAATTATTTCTCCAGGTCGTGTGTTTAGATCTGATGCTGTGGATGCTACACATTCACCATCATTCCACCAGGTGGAAGGTCTTGCTATTGATAAGAACATTAACTTTGCAGACCTTAAAGGTACTTTAGCAGACTTCGCCAAAGAATTATTCGGCGAGGACACTCAGATTAAGTTCAGACCTCATCACTTCCCATTTACGGAGCCAAGTGCTGAGATGGATGTAAGCTGCTTTAAGTGCGGTGGAAAAGGATGTAGATTCTGTAAAGGCGAAGGTTGGATTGAGATTTTAGGTTGCGGTATGGTTCATCCAAACGTTTTGAAGATGAGCGGTATCGATCCTGAAAAGTACCAGGGATTTGCCTTTGGCGTAGGCTTAGAGAGAATCGCACTACTTAAGTACGAGATTGATGATATGAGATTATTATACGAGAACGACGATCGTTTCTTGAAACAGTTTTAAGGGAGGGAATTAAAATGAATACAAGTTTAAGTTGGATTAAAGAATACGTTCCTGACCTTGAGTGTACTGATCAGGAATACATGGATGCTATGACTTTGTCGGGTACAAAGTGTGAAGGCTATAAAAAGTTGGACGAAGACCTAGACAAAATCGTAGTTGGACATATTGATTTAATAGAGAAACACCCTGATGCAGACAAGTTAGTTGTTTGTAAGGTTGATATTGGAACTGAAGTAATTCAGATTGTTACAGGTGCTACAAACGTGGAAGAGGGACAGTTGGTTCCTGTAGTTTTACACGGCGGAAAGATTGCTGGCGCCCACGGCGAAGGATTAGTTCCAGGCGGAATTAAAATCAAAAAGGGTAAACTTCGTGGCGTTGAATCACAAGGTATGATGTGTGGTATTGACGAGTTGGGAAGTTCAAAAGAATTTTTCCCAGAGGCACCAGACGATGGAATTTATATTTTCAAAGAGGGAACAGTGAAGCCTGGCGATGATGCTGTAGAGGCACTTGGACTTCATGATTCTGTGTTTGAATATGAGATTACTTCAAATAGAGTAGACTGCTACAGTGTGATTGGTATTGCAAGAGAAGCAGCTGCTACATTTGGAAAAAGCTTTAAGGCTCCACAGCCTCCAAAGGCAGGAGATTCTAAAGATGTAGAAAAATATATTTCTGTAAATATTGAAGACGAAGATTTGTGTAGAAGATTCTGCGCAAGAGTTGTTAAGAATGTAAAGATTGGCGAGTCACCAGATTGGATGAAGTCAAGACTTCGTGCTTGTGGCATTAGACCTATCAATAACTTAGTTGATATTACAAACTACATTATGGAAGAGTATGGTCAGCCAATGCACGCTTATGATTTATCAACTATCGAGGATAACAAGATTGTTGTTCGTCGCGCAAAAGATGGTGAGAAGTTTGTTACACTTGATGGCGAAGAGCACACACTTGATAATGAGATGTGCATGATTTGCGACGGCAAAAAGGCTGTTGGTATCGGTGGTATCATGGGTGGTGAAAACTCAATGATTACTGACGATGTTCAGGATATGTTATTCGAGGCAGCGTGCTTTGTTGGTCCAAACATTCGTCTTTCATCTAAGAGACTTGGTCTTCGTACTGATGCGTCAAATAAGTTTGAAAAAGGTTTAGATCCTAACAATGCTGAAGAAGCAATCAACAGAGCTTGTCAGCTTATTGAAGAGTTAGGAGTAGGTGAAGTGGTAGACGGAATGGTTGATGTTTACCCTGTTAAGAATGAGCCTCATCAAATTAAGTTTGACCCAGACTATGTAAATAAATTAATCGGTTTTGAACTAAGTAAGGAGCAGATGTTAAGCTACTTTGACGCTCTCGAGCTTAAGTATGATGAGTCAACAGAAATGATTACTGTTCCAACATTTAGACAAGACTTGCTTGAGATGTGTGACATAGCAGA
Organism: uncultured Lachnospiraceae bacterium; assembly: GCA_902793045.1. Lineage (GTDB taxonomy): Bacteria > Bacillota > Clostridia > Lachnospirales > Lachnospiraceae > Eubacterium_G. The sequence goes on along the minus strand of CADBBS010000053.1, from coordinate 2,462 downwards.
AGAGATTACAAGATTCTACGGCTATGACAATATCCCAACAACACTTCCAAGTGGCGAAGCTACAACAGGTAAGCTTTCTTGGAAACTAAGAATAGATGAGATTGCAAGAAATGTTGCAAGATACTGTGGATTCTCACAAGGATATGCTTACTCATTTGAAAGTCCAAAGGTTTATGACAAGTTGTTATTACCTGAAGATGCAATCGAGAGAAAGTCTATCGAGATTTCAAATCCATTGGGCGAGGACTTCTCAGTCATGAGAACAACTCCACTTGATGGAATGCTTACATCACTTGCTTCAAACTATAACCACAAGAATAAAGATGTAAGACTTTATGAGATGGGTAATGTTTACCTTCCAAAGGAACTTCCTTTGAAGGAGTTGCCTGATGAGAGAATGCAGTTAGTTCTAGGTTTCTACGGCGAAGGAGATTTCTTCACAATGAAGGGCGTGGTAGAAGAACTTCTAGAGCAGCTTGGAATGACAGATAAGGTTGCATACGATGCTAACACTGATAAGCCATTCCTACACCCAGGTAGAAAAGCTAGCATAAACTACGACGGCAAAGAGATTGGATATTTGGGTGAGGTTCATCCAAAGGTTTGCAAAAACTATGGAATGAAGACACGCGCATATATTGCAGTGATCGATATGCCTTACGTTTATGAGATGGCAAACTTCGATACAAAGTATGAAGGAATTGCTAAGTTCCCTGCAGTTACTCGTGATATTTCAATGGTTGTTCCAAAGGAAATTCCTGTTGGAGATATCGAGGCAGTAATTGAGAAAAAGGGCGGAGCAATCCTAGAGAGTTATTCATTGTTCGACCTTTACGAGGGTGACCAGATTGAGGAAGGAAAAAAATCAATTGCATACTCAATCGTATTTAGAGCAAAGGATAAGACTTTGGAAGATGCTGAAGTACAGGAATCAATGGATAAGATTCTAAAAGCTTTAGAGGAAATGAACATTCAATTAAGAGGCTAAATTAAATGCAAAGGTAGACTGAAGTTTACCTTTGCATAATTTTATTATTATGAACGAAATGAAAGTAAGCGATTATTTTTATGAGTTGCCAGAAGAACTTATTGCTCAAGATCCACTTGAGGACAGAAGTAGTTCAAGACTTATGGTACTTGATAAAAATACAGGCGAGATAAAACATCATATTTTTAAAGACATTGTAGACATGATTAATCCTGGTGATTGCATGGTTATTAATGATACAAAAGTTATCCCGGCTAGATTGTTTGGCGTTAAAGAAGATACTGGTGCAACTATTGAGTTGTTACTTCTTAAACGAAACGCTGATGATGTATGGGAGACTTTGGTTAAGCCTGGAAAGAAAGCAAGAGTGGGGGCTAGAATAGTCTTCGGCGAAGGCATCTTAAAGGGCGAGATTATTGATGTGTTAGAAGATGGTAATCGCTTAATTAAGTTTGAGTATGATGGGATTTTTGAAGAGGTGTTAGACCAACTTGGTGAGATGCCACTTCCTCCATATATTACTCATAAGTTGAAGGATAAGAACAGATATCAGACGGTTTATGCAAAGCACGATGGTTCGGCGGCAGCGCCTACAGCTGGACTTCATTTTACAAACGAACTTTTGAAGGAACTTGAGGACAAGGGCGTTAAGATAGTTCACGTTACTTTGCATGTTGGACTTGGTACTTTTAGACCGGTTAAGGTTGATAATATTTTAGATCACAATATGCACTCGGAGTATTATGTGGTGAGCAAAGAGACGGCTGACACTATTAATGAGACAAAGGAAAATGGTGGAAGAATTATTTCTGTTGGAACAACTAGCACTAGAACACTAGAAACCGTGACTGACGAAGAAGGTGTAGTGCACGAAGGTTCTGGCTGGACACAGATTTTTATTTATCCAGGAATTGAGTTTAAGTGTATTGATGCTTTAATTACAAACTTTCATTTGCCAGAGAGTACTTTGTTAATGTTAGTTTCAGCGCTTGCTGGAAGAGAGAATATTTTAAATGCATACAAAGTGGCTGTGGAAGAGAGATATAGATTTTTTAGTTTTGGCGATGCCATGTTTATAACTGACAAAATGCCAGACTAGATATATAATAAAAACGATGGAAAAATATTTTGTTAAGACAATTGAAAATCCAAAACAAATAAACGTGAGTGTTCCTGGGTCAAAGAGTATAACAAACAGGGCGCTTGTGTTAGCTGCGCTATCTAAAGACGAATGTACTTTGGAGGGCGTTTCTTTTTGTGATGATTGTCAGGCGATGATTGAGTGTTTGATTGAACTAGGTTTCAGTGTGGAAGTGGATGATGAACTTTGCACGGTAACTATAAAGGGCGAAGGTGGAGTGATTCCAAACAAAGAAGCATCAATCAATGTGAAATCATCTGGCACTACAGCTAGGTTTTTAAGTGCGATGCTTGCGGTTTGTGGTGGAGAGTTCACGCTTAATTCTTCCGAGCA
>CADBBS010000052.1 GCA_902793045.1 uncultured Lachnospiraceae bacterium | reverse complement strand
ACTAAAAAAGGCGTACTAAACATCCCAGAACACGACGAAGAAATCAAAGTTAAATATGGACAAAGAGTAAATACTTTATTGAGATAAAGCATTGAATTATTATACATTTTGATGTATATTTATATTACTATGTGATGAGCGGTGGAACGTTTTATCCATGGCTCATTTTTTCGTTAGAGGAGGAAATTTATAATGAAAAAACTATTAGCATTAGCCCTAACATTAGTTATGGCTGCAACAGTATTCACAGCATGTGGTTCTTCAAAGAAAGAAGACGCTACTACAGCTAAAAAAGAAGAAGTAGCTACTGTTAAGACAGACGGAATGAAAACTATTGAAAAAGGAACACTTAATGTTGGTGTTGAAATCGGATATCCACCATTTGAGCAGTTTGCAGAAGATGGTAAGACTGAAGAAGGATACGACATCGATATTATTTCAGGTGTTGCAAAGAGATTAGGTCTAAAGGTTAACTTTGTAAATACAGCATTTGACGGTATCTTCAAAGGTATCGACAAAAACTACGACGTAGTATGTTCAGCTATCACAATTACTAAGGAAAGAAAGCAGACAATGCTTTTCTCAGATCCTTACATTGACAACTATCAAGCAGTAGTTGTAAACAAAGATAGCAAAGCTAAGATTGGCGCATTCACAGACCTAGAAGGTCTTACAATCGCACTTCAAGAAGGTACAACATCTATGGAAATGATGGATGACCTAATTGGTACAAAGACTTTGAAGAAGACTAAGTATATCAAGAGTGAAAAAGTTACTAACTGCTTCGAGCAGCTAAAGAACGGCGAAGTGGACGCAGTACTTGTAGATAGTACAGTTGCTGACGGACAGGTTGCTAAGAATAAGAACTTCAAGATTGCTTGGAAAGATAATTCAGAACCAGAACAGTTTGGTATCGCTATGGGCAAGAAGAACGTTGGTCTTCAGAAGGCTATCAACCTTGCACTTAAAGATATGAAAGCTAAGGGCGAAATCGACGATTCTTACGATTTCTGGTTCAAACAGGCTAAATAATTATTAAATTAATACTTAAGAATTATTAACTGCTGACAGGTCAAGAATCTTGATTTGTCAGCAGTAATAGAATAGAGAGAATTATGAAGAATTGGTTAAAAAGTGTAATAAGCATTAAAAATTGGCAGGTTAAAACTAAAGTTACAACAATCATTGTTTTGGTGGCATTGATTGCTTGTACTGTTTTGGCGTTTATGAAACCTAGCCAGGCGGAAATGGAAGCTCAGGCTTCTCCGCAAATGCAAAAATGGATTGAGAGAGATCAAACTCTAGAGAGAAAACGTGTAACCACTACATATAATAATATGATAGTTATCAACTACATTTCGTTTTCTACATCTGGAGCAAATGGTGTAACAGAAAAGTATGTTGGATTTGCTGGACAGATTCATGATGCCACAGAGGGCGCATGGGAAACTACCGGTCAAATGGTTAACTACACATACAGAATGCTAGGTGTGGGCGAGAACCTAATGCACGGTGCTAAGCTTACTATCTTGCTTACTGTATTGTCGATTATACTAGGTGTAATTTTGGGTATCATTTTGGCTCTTGGAAAGATTGCCAAGAATCCAATACTTAGAAATTTATCTAGCGCGTACATTTTCTTCTTTAGAGGAACACCACTTTTGATTCAGTTGTTTGTTGTTTACTTTACAGTTCCTGGTGTTTGTGGATTTGCATGGAAGAGTTTATTCCCTGGAGATCCAGAAGCCGTGTACAAAGGAGCTTTCGTGGCAGCACTTATTGCGTTTGCCCTAAACTCTGGTGCATACTGTGCCGAGATTGTTCGTGCGGCTATTCAGTCCATCGACAAAGGACAAGCAGAGGCAGCCAAAGCTCTTGGAATGAGCTATGGACAAACAATGAGAAAGATTATCATTCCTCAGTCTATTAGAAGAATGGTTCCACCTATCTGTAACGAGTTCATTATGATTTTGAAAGACGTTTCATTGATATTCGCTATTTCGTTGATGGATATCACAACTATTTCAAAGACAATCATGACAGCTGAAGGATCATATTTGGTATTTATACCAGCGTTGGTTATTTATCTAATAATCACTGCATTCTTCACATACATATTTAATAAGGTCGAGAAGAAATTCTCGGTATATGAATAGGAGGTGCGAAGATGAGTAATATTAGTAAAGGTAACAGCGAATATATTCTTGAGACTGAACACGTTAGAAAGAAATTTGGAAATCTTGAAGTTTTAAAGGACATTAACCTCCAAGTTAAAAAGGGTGAAGTTATTTGTATTATCGGACCATCTGGTGCTGGTAAGTCAACATATCTTCGTTCACTTAACCAGTTAGAAAAGATTACAAGTGGAAAGATTTTTATTAAGGGAGATTTATTCCTACATAGAGAGCACAACAGAACGGTAGAACGCATCAGCAAGGATAAGTATAAACAACTTTTGCTTGAGATGGGCATGTGCTTCCAGAACTTCAACCTTTTCCCACACAAAACTGTTTTAGAAAATCTTATGATTTCACCTATTACAGTTAAGAATGTGAAAAAGGCCGATGCAGAGAAGAAGGCGTTAGAACTATTAGAGAGAGTTGGTCTTTCTGAAAAGGCTAATGAATATCCAAGCAGACTTTCTGGTGGACAGCAGCAGCGTGTGGCTATAGCTAGAGCGCTTGCCATGGAACCAGAGATTATGTTGTTTGACGAGCCTACTTCAGCTTTGGATCCTGAGTTGGTTGGAGATGTGTTAGAAGTTATGAAGTCTCTTGCGAAGGAAGGTATGACGATGCTTTGTGTAACTCACGAAATGGGATTTGCCAGAGAAGTGGCAGACAGAGTGTTGTTTATGGCAGATGGCATCATCGCCGAAGAGGGCACACCAGATGAGATTTTCAATCATCCAAAGAACCCTCGAACACAGAGCTTTTTGAAATCTGTAAACAATTAAGCATTTAAAAGTGCGTAGTTCATAAAAAAAGAACTAGATTGTTGAAAGTTTACTTTCATAATAATCTAGTTCTTTTTTTATGTATTTCGCGAAGCGGAATATAACGAAGCACTTTTATTTTTTCTTTATTGTTGTAAATCTCATCTGTGCGATGCATATGGCTGTAAATATTAGGCCACAGCCGAGTAGCTCGCGTGGGGAGAGTTTGTCGCCCAAGATTATCCAGCCGGCAATTACACTAAACACTGACTCTAGACTCATGATTAGCGAGGCAACGGTTGGGTTTAGTTTGTTTTGGCCGATTATCTGTAGTGTGTAGGCTACGCCTGATGATAGGATTCCGGCATATAGGATTGGAATCCATGAGTTGAACTGTGTTAGTGGTTCAAACCATTTGGCGAAGCTCCCTGCTTGTACTTGAATGTCGTAAAAGTATGTAGGAATTAGAGTGACTATTCCGCATACTGCTAGTTGTATGATTGACATTCTAACTCCGTCCACTTTTGGAGTGTAGTAGTCGATTATCAAAATGTGGAATGAGAATAGTAGTGATGTGAGTAGCAATAGACCGTCTCCCAATTTGAATGAGGAGAAACTTCCTTTGAAGCAGAGTAGGTACATTCCAACTAAGGCTATTACCACACCTACCCAAACATTCCATCTACATTTTCTTTTGAAAAATATTCCAAGGATTGGAACTATCAATATATAAAGTGTGGTTAGAAATCCTGCTTTGCCGGCTGATTGTCCAAGTAGTAGTCCGATTTGCTGAACATTACTTGCGAGGCAAAGTGCGAGACCACAAAGTATTCCACCCACAATCAATGTCTTTTTCTGTGCCTTTGTCTTTGGCGCGCCACGTGTAAGCCCCAGTTTATCTGCAACTAAAAGAACGGGAACTAGCGCAAGGCATCCGAGCAAAGATCTGATTGCGTTAAATGTAAAAGGGCCAACCGCGTTTCCACCAGAGAGCTGCGCAACAAAAGCGATACCCCAAATGAATGCGGTAATAAACAGAAGTCCTGAGTTTCTAATTTTGGTCTTCTTCAAATTTCCCATAGAATAAAGTATAATATATTTAGAATTTTTTTGAAAGAAAAGGTTACGGATAATGAACATTTTTGAGGAATTAGTTAGTTTATTAATCGAAAAACAAATGACAATTGCTAGCGCGGAGAGTTGTACCGGAGGATTGTTTGCATCACACATTGTGGATGTGCCTGATGCATCAAGAGTTTTAAATGCATCGGTTGTAACATACTCCAACGCATCTAAAGTGAAGTACGCCAAAGTATCATACGATACAATAGAAAAGTTTGGCGCAGTGAGCGAACAAGTGGCAGGAGAGATGGCAGAAGGAATAGCAGAAGAGACCAGCGCCAATGTGGGCATAAGCTTTTCTGGAGTGGCCGGTCCTTCCGGAGGAAATTCAAAGAAGCCAATTGGTACAGTCTGTGTGGGCTGCTACATAGAAGGCAAACTCTGGACCCACACCTTCCATTTAGATTCAAATTTAAGTAGAACCGAAATACGCGAACAATCCGCTTCGCTTATGGCAGAGCATTTGGTTAAAATCCTAAAGACAGAGGAATACTTAATAAAAAGTCCTTTTGAATAATTGGCAGGAAGAATAAAAGTAGTAGGGAACGAACGATTTTAAGTGAGTCCCTACTACTTTTATTCTTCCGGGGAATTATAGAAAAAACAGCCTTTTTATGTTAGAATTTAAAGTGACTATGGGATTTGAACGGGAGAAGTTATGCCTATTAAAGTAAAGCAGGATTTAGCTGCTACACAAGTACTAGAAAACGAAAATATATTCGTTATGACTGAAAAAAGAGCCATAACTCAGGACATCAGACCTTTGAAGGTACTGGTTCTTAATTTGATGCCTGATAAGCAGACAACAGAGACTCAAATCCTCAGAAAATTATCAAATACTCCACTTCAGATAGAAGTAGAGTTCTTGCAGACTGCCACATACCAGGCTACTCATACAGATTCAAGTTACCTTGATGAGATGTATACCACATATGAGAATGTTAAAGATCAGTACTTTGACGGACTAATCATTACAGGTGCGCCGTTAGCATTTGTGGATTACGAAGATGTGGAATACTGGGATGAGTTAGCAGAGATTATGGAATGGTCCAAAAAGCACGTGCACTCTACATTATATTTGTGCTGGGCAGCATTTGCTGGACTATATTATCATTACGGAATTAAAAAAGTATTTTACGATAAAAAGATTTCTGGAGTGTTTGAGCACAAACTACTCAACAAGAAGTCTCCATTGTTCAGGGGCTTTGACGATGTGTTCCTAGCTCCACAGTCTAGAGAGATTGGAATTAAGAAAGAAGATGTTTTGGCGCAGCCTAAACTTGAACTAATGGCCGAGGGTGATGTGCCAGGCGTTACTATTGTTAAGACAGTTGATAGCAGACAGTTCTATGTGTTCTGTCATTTGGAATACGACAGTGATACTTTGAAGAAGGAGTACTTGAGAGATTTGGAGAAGGGCATTGACCCTGAGATTCCAGTCAATTACTTCCCAGATGATGATCCGACAAAGGACCCAGTGGTTAACTGGAGAGCGGCTGGTCAGTTGTTCTACACAAACTGGATTAACTACTACGTATACCAGACTACACCATATGATGTGACAGAAGTTCAGGACGAAGATTAATATTCTAATAATATTTTAATGATACAGGGAGATAATAGTGGTAAAGATATTCACAGACAGCACAAGCGACCTTTCAAAGGAACTGTTAGAAAAATATAATATTGGTGTAATTCCTCTTTATATTCATCTGGGCGATGAAGAATACAAAGATGGAGATGAGATTGGAATCCAAGATGCGTTTAAGTGGTCTGATGAAAATAAGACTACGCCAAAGACCGCAGCTTGTTCAGTGGATGATGTAATAAAAGCAATCGAGCCATATAAGGAAGCTGGTGATGATGTTATTATCTTTACTATTTCTGGTGAAATGTCATCTACTTTGCAGGTTATGAGAATGGCTGCAGAGGAAATGGAATATGAAGATCATGTGTTTGTGATTGATTCTAGAAATCTCTCAACAGGAATTGGACTTTTGATTATGGAAGCAGCAGTTATGGCGGAAGATGGAAAAAGCGCCGAAGAGATTGTTGCCAAAGTAAATGAGTATATACCAAAATCACGCGCAAGTTTTGTTATTGATACATTAGTTTATCTAGCAAGAGGTGGTAGATGTTCGGCAGTAGCTGCGTTGGTTGGTGGAATGCTAAACATCAAGCCAAAGATTGTGGTCAAAGATGGAGCGATGGGTGTTGATAAGAAATATCGTGGCCCATACAAGAAAGTGATTTTGCAGTATGCAAAAGATCTTGAACCACAGATGTTGAATGCTAAAAAGGACAGAGTGTTTGTGACACATACACCTTGCGATGACGGAATAGTAGAATCAGTAGTTGATTATGTTAAAAGCTTAAATTACTTTGACGATGTCATTGTGACAGAGGCTGGAACAACTATAGGAAGTCATTGTGGGCCAAATACATTAGGGGTTTTATTTATCGAAAAGTAGTTACTTAGGTTTGTGTGAAGGAGTGACTTGTAGTAATGGCTAGTAAGAGTAAGAAAAGAAAGAGAAGAAATAGATTAATTATAATAGTGGCATCAATTGTGATTGCATTTTTGATTGGTGTGATGGTTCTGGTGACGATATTCTCGTTGGATATGGATTCTAGCGAAGGAACAAAGTTTTTGCTAATGGATATTCCTTTGGCGTTTGCGATAGTGATGGTTTTCTTTATCGCGAAGGATCGTCTCAGATAATGAACTGACAATTTTAACTGAAAAGTTATATAATAAAAATGGTGGTTATAAGGAGCAATTTATACGAAGAAGGTGTTTTAATTGTTTAAAAAAGGAGAATATGTTGTCCACGGAAGAAGTGGTGTTTGTAAAGTTGAGAACATCACAACCACTGATATGTCGGAAGACAAAAACCAAAAATATTATGTTTTGGTGCCCGTGAAAACTCCTGAGAGCAAGATTTTCTTCCCAGTTGATAATGACAGAATTGTTTTAAGACCAATCCTGACAAAAAACCAGGCTAGAAAAGTATTGCGAGATATGAAAAAAGTGGAACCTGTATTTATCGCAAATGACAGGCAGCGAGAAGTCGTGTACAAAGAAGCTATTGCTTCGTGCGACTGTATGAAACTTGCGGAAATTATTAAAACTTTGCAAGTGCGTAGTAAAGAGCGCGAAAAACAGGGTAAAAGGAATACTTTTGTCGATGACAGGTATTTGAAAGAGGCTAAAGACTTTTTAAATCACGAGTTTTCAATAGCGTTAGAAATTGATTTCGATAAGATAGAAGACTATATTATCGAAAAAATAAAATAGAGGAAATAAATTATGAGTTACGATGATGAAAAATTTGAGCCAACCCAGGAGATTGTCTTTGAAGAAGACGATGTGATTGAGGATTTCGATTTTCCTGAGGAGATGGACGAAGACATAGTCGTTGAAGATGATGTAGAAGATGACAGAATAGAACTAGATGAAGATGACTATGAAGCGGGCTATGAGGATGCTACTAGAAAAGCTAGAGCAGAAATCCGCGAAGAGACAAACAAAAATAAAAAGATGAACATTATTGCTATTGTTATAGCATGTGTAGTTGTTATGGCTATTGTTATAACAGCGGTTGTTCTATCAAATACATTTTCTGGAACACCTACAGACGAGACTACAGCGGTTACTGAAGTGACTTCAGATGAGACTGAAACAGAAGAGACTGAGGTATCGAAAGAGCATAAGCAAACTCAAAAACCTGTTGTGGAGACTACAAAGAAAAAGGTTAAACCTACTACAAAGAAGCCTAAGCCTACACCAAAGCCTACACCAAAGCCTACAAAGGCTCCACAGACAGATCCACCTCAGACAGAAGCACCAGAACCACCAACTAATTAATTGAGAGATTATGACTGTTAGTAATTATTTAATAAACTTAATAAGATCTACAGTAAGAAATGAAATGCCAATGGAAAAACCAGATGACATTAGCTGGCAAGATTTATTTGAACTTGCCAAGTATCACCAGGTAGGAGAGTTGGCATTTTTTTCTGTGGAAAAATTACAGAACAAACCTGAGGGTGAAGATAAGCAGCAGTGGATGCGAGAGCATGAGAGATGTGAAGTAATCGACATCCTTCAAAGGGAAGAAGCGGAGATGATTGTGGAAGCGGCTTCGAAGAAGGAGATTGGGATCCTTCCGCTTAAGGGTTACATTTTAAAACAAATCTATCCTAAGACTACTTACAGAGAGATGGGAGATTTGGATTTCTTGATAGAGCCAGGCAAAGTTGATGAGATGGATTCTATCATGAAGGAAATGCAATATGTGGCAGATGATGTTGGACTAGAAGATAGCCATGATGTGTATAAGAAAGATCCATATTTGGTGGTGGAAAACCATAGAAGACTTCTCCCACCTAGTGAGGAGAACCACTGGTACACAGATGACATTTGGGAAAGACTTGAGAGTGACAGTGCAAATCCATACCATAAGTCAATGACATGGACTGACTTTTATCTCTACCATCTTTTGCATTTTGAGAAACACTACTCAATGGGCGGAAGTGGCATAAGAGGTATTGTGGATCATTACTACATAAAGAAGAAACTCGAAGACAAGATAGACTGGGACTTCGTCAAAGAAATATTGCCAAAGATGAACTATGTTGAGTTTGAAAAGATGGTTACGGATTTGGCGTTTGCGCTATTTGAAGATGGCAAGATGACAGAAGAACTTGAAAAGTCATTG
>CADBBS010000051.1 GCA_902793045.1 uncultured Lachnospiraceae bacterium | reverse complement strand
ACCAATTGGGGGATACAACAAACTCATTGATGGTCTGTTGGAAGGAGTTGATACCATGACTGGCGTGGATTTCTTCAAAGAAAAGAAAAATAGCAACTCTCAATTCTCAATTCTCAATTCTCAATTTGACAAAATAGTGTACACCGGCCCCATTGACGAGTACTTTGGCTTCTGCTTTGGCAAACTTGACTGGCGCACAGTTAGTTTCAAGACACGCATAGTGGATACTCCCAACTATCAAGGTAACGCAGTAGTTAACTATACATCTCATGAACAGCCATATACTCGTATCATAGAGCATAAACATTTCGAAATGTTTGGCCAGTCAGTTTATGACTGTCCAAAGACGGTTGTTAGCGAGGAATACAGTGCAGAGTATAAAGATGGAATGGAGCAGTACTATCCGGTAAATGATGACAAGAATAATTTATTGGCAGATAAGTACCGTCAGCTGGTTACCCAGGAGAGAGATGTGATCTTTGGAGGTCGTTTAGCCGAGTATAAATACTACGACATGGCTCCGATAGTTGAGAAGGCACTTCATATAAAAATATAGGGAAGACTTACCAAGCAAGCCCCTGGCCACGGTCGGGGGCTTGCTTGGTAATTCCGTGACACTAAATCCGTGCGACTTTTATGGTTCATGGTTCACGGTTCATGGTCTCTAAGCGCTAACCCTTAACCTTTAACCCTTAACCATTCACCAGAATTTCTGCGGGACAAAACATCATCGTGTTCAAAATTACCCCACAAAAATACTATTTATACAAAATAAATTCGTATCTTTGCACCGAAAAGGTATTAAAAAATCGAAAATGTTGCTGAAAATCAGTGCATCACGATGCCGTTTTACACCTTTCGCGGGCTATTTTCGAGCCACTACCTCCACTGAGGCAGTGACCCTCTATTTTGTTATCTTTACAAATTTAAACAATGAATTTTATGCCCAAAGTCTCGCTCATTATACCAGTTTATAACGTATCTGAGTATATAGAGCGCTGTATGCATTCTGTAATGGCTCAGACCTATACGGACATAGAGTGTATCATTATAGATGATTGTGGCACTGATGACAGTATGGCCAAGTGCGAACAGATGATTCGTGAATACGAGGGACCTATCAAATTCCTCATTCTACACCATGAACATAATAGAGGGTTATCTGCAGCAAGGAATACAGGTATTCATCAAACTATCGGTAAGTGGTTCTATTTCCTTGATTCCGATGATGAGATAACTCCACATTGCATAGAAACCCTACTGAAAGTTGGCGAGGAAGACGAGGCTATAGAGATGGTTCAAGGTAGCACTCGGTTCCGTCCTTTTCGAGAAAAGGATCCGTATGATTTAAGTTGGCAGCAACTTCCCTCTTCTATGAAGGATTCGGAGACCATAAAGTATTGGTTCTTCCATAAGCGGAAAATGCGTCCTGCCGCATGGAATAAGCTACTGAAACGTTCCTTTATCATGGAGCATCAGTTGTTTTTCAAAGATGGATTATTGTTTGAAGATACATTATGGACTTATTATCTGTTAAATTGTCTTAATGAGACGCGAATAGTGACCGAAACCACACACTATTATTATAGTTGCCCTGGCTCTATTTGTACAGGTACTGATATTAAAATTCAAGCCCAAAACAAAGGTATTGTTCTTTATGAGATATTGACGAATTTACCCCATGGTATTGAAAGAGATGTTTTAAGGCGGTATATAGATTTTTTCTTTTATCCAGGTGTTAGTTGTGTGCGCAGTGTTTTTGAATATAAGTCCGCTTTTTCTTTATATTGGGAACTGGCTCGGAAGTACCGTTGTCGTTCAGTACAAACAGACTTGGCATTAGCTTATATTTCCAGTTATTTTAAGAATAGTGATAAAGTATTCAAGAGATTAAGAAGACAAAGCCGTCGTGTTGCGCGATTGAAGAACCGAATTATGTGATTAAAAGACATCTATTTCCGTCAAATGTTACCTATTGTTATCAACAAACCTGTCAATTTTACTTTTCCTCGCTATCAATGATACACTTCCTTGTTAAGCGCGAGGATGAACCGACGAACGAAGCAAGTGCAGAGCCAAATACATTTGAACTTTGCCTTGCAAGGAGGAGGTAGAATATAATTCAACGAGCCCAGGAGAACCAGGAACTGAAGGATATGGTGAAGAACTGAGGGATACCCACAAACAGGATGTGAAGACTCAGTCGAACCTGATGAAGTCTATCGACAGACTGACCAACCAGGTCGCTGACATCACCAACCTACAAAACATATAACAACAAAATACCAAATTCTTATTTAAATGATTTTAATTATGTTGTGAGGTCTATAAAACAAAATAAGAACTTACATTATTATAATTTCTATTGTGATACAAGATTTGATGACAATGATTTTAAAGATGCAGGGCATTTAAACAAATTTGGGGCAAAGAAATTTAGTGTTATTGTTAAACAATTGCTAACGTCAACAATTGATTATTAATAATTTATTCAAAAGAGACAAACATATTTGAGAAAAAATCATTATATACTCAGATTATGAAATATTTAAGTGGAAAGTATTCTGTTATCTCTATGAACGAAATTCTATTTAAGAGTTACGGGTATGAGATAATAATACCAGATTCATTTAATCCTCAATTAAAAATTGTTTTAATTAAAAAGGCCAAGCGCCTTATAAGACAAATTCTATCTAGCGTAAAAAGGGGAACATTTTTGAGAAGGATTAATATAAGATCTGTGAAGGATTTGTATGATGGAGCCATCCTGTTTTTTTTACCAACATTAAATAACCAAAGAGCTCTACAAGGTGTATACGATATCGTATCTAAAAAACGAAATAATATTAAATGGCAGACAAAAGCATTCTCTGACGAAACAGTCCCCACAATCTTAGTTAAGGTAGTATCATTATTATGTTTACCCATAATTTATTATAAACTGAAAAAACTATCTGTCAAGGAGCAAAGAATTGCTTGTTATTTTATAGATTATTTTATTGATTGTCCTGGCACCATATATTCATATTTCAAAATCCTGAATAAATACAAACCAGAATGTGTCATTCTCTCTAACGACCATATAATGTACATGAAAGCATTAGAGTTGGTTTGCGAAGATTTAGGGATTCCAACAATATACGTTCAACATGCGTCCGTTTCCAATGCTTTTCCAGAACTGCACTTTAAGTATAGTTTTTTGGATGGAAAAGATACACTAGATAAATATACTTATAACGGTAAAAAAGCATATGGAAATATTTTCCTCTTAGGCGCAGTACGCTATGACAGTTTGAGTGTAACCGCAAGAAAAGAAACAGGCAGTTTTGTCCATAACTGTATTGGTATTGGTATTAACCTTCTTGATGACGAAAATGTTACTAAAGCTTTTTGTAAGCTAATATTAGATGATTTTCCAAGTTTAAAGATAAAAGTCCGTTCTCATCCAGCGTTAAAAAACAATCCTTTCAATTTGGGAGATTCAAATCGTTTAGTATATACATGCGCCACCGATGAACCTATTCAGTTTTTTTTTAATGACATTGACTTGTTGATATCAAATGACTCCGGGATTCATTTGGATGCAACTATATCAGGTATAAAAACATACCAGTATAATTTCTCAACAGCAAAAGGTCTGGATAACTATAGTTATGTGAAAAACGGCCTGGTAAGAAAGGTAGAATCATGGGAAGAAATGAAAACAATTATCACTAACTTTGAAAACGAAAAGTTTCCCAGCGATGAAATCGTACGTTTATACGATGAGTCTCACAACAAAAGTTATCAAGGAAAATGTCATGAAATAATAGCCGACTTCATTCTTAATGACTATAGTCTAGATTTCCTAAATAACAAATACCGTTTAGATCGAGCGGTTGTTGACGGAACAAATGTTTTCAAAATTCCTTATTGAACATAATGTCAGACATTAACGTCAAGAAAGAAACCATAAAAAGCACTAAATGGAGTGCAACAGGACAATATACCAACACTTTAGTGAGTTTTTTGATTGGTGTAGTGTTAGCACGTATTCTTAGTCCTTCCGACTATGGAATTGTTGGGATGATATCTATATTCTTTGCAATTGCTGGTATTATAACGGACAGTGGATTCGGTTTAGCTCTCATCAGGAAACGAGATGCTACAGATAAGGACTTTTCAACCGTTTTCTATTTCAACTTTGTAGTCAGTTTTTTATGCTATATCATTCTATTCTTATGCTCACCCCTTATTGCTGTTTTTTTCAACCAACCAGTACTACGAGGTCTTATAAGGATATCTGCTCTTTCGTTAGTGATAGGTTCCTTAGGCTCTATTCAATATACAATTCTGGCAAAGAATTTAAATTTTAAAAGACCTGCAGTTATCAGCATTATTTCAAATGTATTATCGGGTTGCATTGGCATTGGTTACGCTTATTCCGGCTATGGGGTTTGGGCCTTGGTGGCTCAATCGTTATCCAAAACCATAATATCGGTTATATCGGTATGGTTTCTTACTTCATGGCATCCTAAATTGTATTTTTCCTTTAGTTCATTCCGAGAACTTTTTAAGGTGGGAAGCGCTCTTCTTGTAAGTCGTATTCTGGCATCTGTATATAGTCATTTTATTCCACTGCTAATCGGAAAGTTTTATGCGCCAGAAGCATTAGGGTATTACTCAAAAGGCCAACGAATCTCACTATTACCAAATACAGCAATTTATGGCGTAGTTGGAAGTGTAACAATGCCTATCCTTTCTAAAATTCAAGACGATGACGAACGCCTGATTAATGTCTATAACAAATACATTAAAGTATTCTCCCTCGTTATTTTTTTCGTCATGTTTCTTTTGGCAGCCATAGCCAAACCTCTTGTTATCTTATTTTATTCTGAAAAATGGCTTCCTTCGGCAGCATATATTTCTGTCTTTTGCCTTGGCTATATGTTCTCTCACATCAGTCAGTTGAATTTAAACCTTCTAATGGTTAAAGGACGTACGGATTTAAATCTAAAAATAGAAGTTTGGAAAAAAATAATATGGACTTGTGGTTTATTGATAGCATTGCCCATTAGTGTTATGGCTGTTTGTGTCATGACTGCCATATTAGTTCAAGTCAGTCTGTTCATTAATATATATTATACAAAAAAAATGATGGGTTTGGGATATGTTGAACAATGGAAGATTTTTCTTCCATATTTGTTAATTGCTGGTTTTTGCAATCTTCCTGCATTCGCCATTACATATTTAAATGTACATTATATTCTTCAAATCTTTGTGGGTATAACACTATCTTCCACATTATACTTTGGTTTTCTGTATAGGCGTCGAGACGAGAATTTGGTAGATTTAATCAATCTTACTCCTCTAAAAAAATATTTTCATCTCAAATAGAATTGTAAACTGTCATTTTTTCTCGCTTATACTTATAGTGACTTAATTTTGACGTATTGTGCATGAAATGGGATTATGAATACGCAAAAAAGTATTGGAATAACTCCAAAGTATGTCATGATATTATTTCGAATTAATCTCATATTTTAGAACTTCCAAATCAATGATTTTTTAGTGGAACTAATCGGAATTGTGAATAATGAAAACAAAAGTAGTATATGTATTAGTAAGTTCAGATAAGGATATCTATTTGGAGCAAATGTATGTGTCTATGTATTCGTTGCGGTTTTATAATCCCAATGCATATGTTGTGCTTCTTACAGATTCGCAGACGGCTATGACGTTTACTGGACGACGAAAAGAAATGACGAAATATGCAGATGAGATTGTCAAAATAGAATTAGATTCGAGATTAAACGGACAACAAAAGTCTAGACAATTAAAAACAAGTATTAGGAATCGAATAGATGGAGATTTCTTGTTTATTGATTGTGATACGATTATTACGAGAGATATTTCTTGCATAGACGAAACGAGTGTTAGTATAGCTGCATGTCGTGATACTCATAGTTCATTTATTGATAATCCTTATCGTGACATGTGTTTGAGACATGGCCAGTTGTTAGGATGGCCAATTGAGGGCGAAAAAGACTATTTCAATAGTGGCGTTATATATGTTAAAGATAATTCTGAAACTCGTGAATTTTATCGCCGATGGAATGAAAACCTGAATTTAGGATATACAAATAAAGTATATATGGATCAGCCATCGTTTGCTAAGACAAATTACGAAATGGGGCATATAGTGAAACATCTTGATGATATATGGAATTGTGAATTGAAGCATGGCATAAGGTATCTTAAAGATGCATTTATTATTCATTACTTGTGTACAAACGTATCAACATCTCATGATAAGCAGCTATTTATCTTAAATGAGGAAGATGTATTATTAGAAGTAAAACGGACAGGCGATATTTCTGAACAAATTAAAGAAACAATTGTCGACCCATTCAAAGGCATAGCAGAAATTACCCACTGTTTTGCAGGTGAGGACGTTTATTTCTTTAAAACTTTTTGCTATAATTTTGTGCGTCAACATTATAGGACACGTAGGCAGAAAATGCTTGTAATAACGTTGAGGATTTTAAGAAAATTTGAAAGAATGATAAGAAAAGTGACAATAATATAACATTGTTTCGTTCAACCGTTACACCAATTGCCCTGTGGCAAATTATCATGGCAAACTTTTCAATCTACTCTTCAGCAGAATTTAAGTCTTATGATATGGCACCAGTGGTAGAGCAAGCACTAAAGATAGAAAACATATAATTATGGATAAAATACTCTCAATAGTAATTCCGACATATAATATGGAGAAATATCTCCGTAAATGTTTGGATTCTTTGATAATTGATAATCAGAAATTATTAAGCACATTAGAGGTCTTGGTAGTCATTGATGGCGCTAAAGATTCATCTTCTGCAATAGCACACGAGTATCAAGACAAATACCCTAATGTCTTCCGTGTAATAGACAAGGAGAATGGGAATTATGGTTCTTGTGTTAATCGGGGGTTAAAGGAAGCTACAGGCAAGTATATCAAAATACTAGACGCTGATGATAGTTTTGATACAATTATGTTTGGAGAATTCCTTTCTTTCGTGAAATCTCAAGATGTTGATTGTATTATATCTGATATGATGCAAGTTAATGAAAATGATGAGTGTAAGGTTATCTATCGTTTTAACCTCCCACAGTCTTCTTCCTTTTCATTGAATGAAATGGGTGAGAATGAATGGAGGAAACTTTGGATGCATTGTGTATGTTATAAGACAGAAAACCTTCGTAAGATAAATTATCATCAAACAGAGGGCATTTCTTATACAGATCAAGAATGGATATGCTTACCAATGGCTACTTCTAAGAAATTAGCATACTTTCCACATGTAGTTTATAAGTATTTGGTTGGGCGTGAAGGTCAAACGGTTAATGTTGATGTATGGGAACGAAATCTATGGCAAGAGATAGAGGGCTTGAAAACAATGATTTCCCATCATAGGTCTATTGCTGATAAATATTCTCTTAATGCTGCTTATGTGGATTCAAGAATAGCTACGAGAGCCTATGCCATTTATTTTGCATACTTCTTTAAGTTTAAAACTCATAAGAATCATGATTTGGTAGTGTCATTAGACAGATTTATTAAGGAAAAAAGTCCTATTTGTTATGAAAAGACTCAATATATAGTATTTCGGAAACGTTTCAAATTTCCAATTATTAAAGTTTGGCGTGAGAATTATCAAGATAAATCATTCTTGATTATTATCTATAAGTGCATATATAAATCATTGGTTAAACTTATTAAATTCTTGAAATTATTTAGACATGGATAAATTATTAACAATCGTTATAGCATCCTATAATAAAGAAGACATTTTACCTAGATGTCTAGATTCTTTAATCATATCGCAGGAGCTAATGAAGAAATTGCAGGTCCTCGTTGTTAACGATGGAAGTAAAGATAAAACTTTTGAAATCGCCCAACACTATCAAGATCTTTATCCCTATTGTTTTACAGCCATAGACAAAGAAAACGGTAACTATGGATCGGTTATGAATAAGGCAATATTGTTAGCCGAAGGGAAATACTTTAGAACCCTTGATGCTGATGACTGGTATGACACAAATGCATTTTCTGAGTTCATAAAAGATTTGGGAAATACAGATGCGGATATGATAATATCACAAAGACTTACATATAATTCTAATACGGAAGTTTATTCTTTTAAACCACTGCCTAATAACATTGAGAAATACTCTGACCTTAATCCTGCAGATATTGATTGGAATAATCCGTCAATACGGTCAAATCTAAATGTTCCACATATCACATATAAAACATCCATTATACGAGAATCTGGACTGAAATGGATTGAAAAGATCTGTTATACGGATACCATGTACGATTTTTGGCCATTGAGACTTGTTAAAAAGGTTCGTTTTGTTCCTCTTAATGTGTATGTCTATTTAGAAGGAGATGATGAACAATCCATGAGTCCACAAAACCTTAGAAAGAATTTTTCTCACTTTCAACAGGTAGCTCAAGCTTTAATCGGCAATTTTAATGAGAATATTAATGAATCTAATTCGATGTATCCTGTACAAGTAAAATTTTTATGGCAAATTATGTCGTTTGTTTATCCATTTCTTTTAAGAGAATCAAAATACGACAAACAGGTTTTGGACCTCCATAGACAATATATAAAAATACCAGAAATTGCAAAAATAGTTAATCAAAAGACTTTTCATGGTATACATTATTTGCATACTTCTCTTTCTGGGAAATTACCTTTATCTTTTAAAATAATGCGTTTTATCAGCTTAACCCCCAAAAAATTGTTTAAATAACTCGACTTTAATGGGCATGATATCATTAACTAAAATTTTGGTCGTTTTAAGGGGGGGCACAAATTTCTAATAAGGGCAATAATAATGAGATTAGTATTTGTTTTCGTTTTAGAGGGGTAGGAACACTTAAAATTATTATTAAAGGAAATAATAATAAAGTAATAATTGGAAAAAGATGCCAATTATGTCAAACGAACACAATCTTCA
>CADBBS010000050.1 GCA_902793045.1 uncultured Lachnospiraceae bacterium | reverse complement strand
TATCTAGAAGGGTCAATCTTCTTAATATCATTTGCTTTTTTGATTTCGTCTAAATAGTTACTCATTTTAATACTCTCTATTAATTAATTTCTCAACCAAAGAAACTAAGAATTCGTTATCACCCAACTCTTTAATTCCATCGATTGCCTTGTTTGATAATTCTTCCACTTTAGCTTTTGATTCATCCAAACCTATAAGTGTGATATATGTATCTTTTTCATTTTTCTCATCGCTTAAAACTGGCTTGCCTAATTTTTCTTCATCGCCAGTCACATCCAAAATGTCATCCTGAATCTGGAATGCCATTCCAATGTTTTTAGCAATCTGTTCAATCTCGTCTACTTGAGATTCACTAGCACCACCAAGTATTGCGCCAGCCATCATCGAAGCCTCAATAAGCGCTGCAGTTTTAAGATTGTGAATAAAATCAATTGTTTCTAAGTCTAACTTCTTTCCTTCATTTATCACATCTACTGTCTGTCCACCCACCATTCCGTAAGCGCCAGCTTTTTTAGCAATAACACTCATTGCCTTTGCAGAGGACGGATCACTTGCTACTGCATCAGACATAATCTCGTATGCCATATTAAGAAGTCCATCGCCAGCCAAAACGCCAATGTCTTCACCGTACTTTGCATGTGTAGTCTTCTGGCCTCGTCTAAACTCGTCATTATCCATAGCCGGCAAATCATCATGCACCAATGAATAAGTGTGAATAAACTCAATAGCCGCCATAAATGGATACGCTTTTTCCACATCCTCGCCAAAGAGCTTAAAAGTCTCAAGCATAAGAATTGGACGAAGTCTCTTTCCGCCAGCCTTAAGGCTATAATTCATCGCCTCAAAAATAAGACTCTGCTTTCCAGACTCCTCTGGGCAATAACTGTATATGATTTTTTCTACACTGTCTTTTTCACTTGAAAAAGCCAAATCAAAATCTTTCATAACATGCCTCTATTCTTCTGTGTTTTCCTCTAACACTTCAATCTGTTTCTCAATCTTTTCAATCTGCTCGTTAGAGTCTTTAACTATTTCAATTCCTTTTTTGTACATTTCAAAAGACTCGTCCAAAGACACTTCTTCGTCTTGCATCTTTTCCAAGATTTCATCTAACTCTTTGAAGTTCTCTTCAATATTATTCTTTGCCATAAATTTCACCATCCTGTTTTCCAGATACTTTCGCATCTATTTTTCCATCTTTGATGATCAAGGAAATATCATCTCCCACATCCACATCTTTTGTGGAAACTATCGGTCCATCTGCTCCGCTCACATAAGCAAAACCTCTGCTGATTTTCTCAAGCGGCGATAAACCTTCTAACTTTTCTATAAACAACTGCAATGTATGTTTTCTTCTAATAAATTTATCATTAAAGAAATTGCTTAAGTTATTTTTATACTCTGGTAACAATCTCTTAGTTTCTGCAAACTTATCATTAAAGCCGTATGACAATTTATCTCGATACTCTGAAATCAATTGCTTATATGTGTTTAGTTTAGACATCGGGCTAAACTTCTCTATCTTAGACTCATACACTTCAGTCTTATTTTTATAAGCGTCTATCTTTGTGTCGATATAATTTCTAAATGTCGTTTTATATCTTTCAAGAGTATTTACAAACTCGTCATATTCAAATACCGCTAGTTCCGCCGCCGCCGAAGGTGTAGGTGCTCTCAAATCTGCGACAAAGTCCGATATAGAAAAATCAGTCTCATGACCTACCGCAGAAATGATTGGTGTCTTAGCGTCAAATATTGCTTGAGCCACTATCTCTTCATTGAAACACCAAAGGTCTTCTAAAGATCCACCACCTCGTCCAACGATAATTACATCTAAATCTTGCTCGTCCAAAAACTTAATGCTGTTAACAATAGACTGTGCAGCAAGTTCACCTTGAACTGCCGTTGGCTTTAAGTAAAGCTGTACGTATTTATTACGTCTAGATGTGACGTTAATAATGTCATTTATAACTGCGCCTGTCTCAGATGTGGCAACACCTATTTTAAGTGAATACTTTGGAATGGGCTTTTTATACATTTCTGAGAATAGTCCGCGTTCTTCTAGTTCAGCTTTTAACTTCTCATACTTCTGATATAAATCACCAAGTCCAGCTGGCTCTATTTCATTTGCGTATAGTTGGTATTTGCCTTGGGCTTCATATACACCCACATAACCTTTAATTACAATTTGTTGGCCGGGCTCCATTCTAAACTTTAGCTTAGAAGCATTGCCCTTCCACATAATGCAGTTAATCACATCTGTGTTTTCTTTAATTGTAAAGTAGATATGACCACTTCCGTGATAGTTACAATTTCCAACTTCGCCTTGTACTGTAATACATTTTAAGAACGGATCAGTCTCTAGAATATTTTTTATATAACTATTTAATTGTTTTACCGAATAAATAGATTTTTCCATTTTTACTCCGCTACAAAGTTAGATAAGATTCCGTTAATAAATTTAGGAGAAGCATCCGACGAATACTTCTTAGATAATTCAACTGCTTCGTTCACAGCCACCTTATCTGGAATCTCCTCATCCATTTTGATTTCATAGTATGCCAAACGCAAAATCGCTTTATCTACTTTGTCCATACGATCCACTTTCCATTTGTTAGACACTGACTCTATTTCTTGATCGATAGTTTCTTTGTTGTCTAATATCTTATTAGCCTTATCGATTATGTAAGTCTTATCTTTTTCGGTGAATCCATCTTTGCCATCAAAATATAATGAAAACTGAGTATTCAATTCTTCTTTGTCGTGGAAGTCATCTAAATATAAAAGTTTAAGGACATTCTCACGAATCTCGCTTCGTTTCATTATTCCTCCAATTTATGCATAAACAATGCATAAAGTATTTAATAGTGTATTTTTATTAGTCTCATTAAATGCAATAAAGGGTGTCTATATTAGACACCCTTATCATTTCTTATTCTCCTACGCTAGCGATGTTAACATCTACGTTAACCACTTCTAAGCATGTCATATTTTCAACGGACTGTTTAACTTTGTCTTGAACTTTCTTGGATATTTTAATAATATTCTCGTTCATCTTTATTATCAGTTTTACACTGATATTAACTTGGCTTCCCTCAACTTCTACATGAACACTTTTTGCTAACTTCTTCATGCTAGTTTTAGTAACCATGTCCGGAGTAATTCCACCTGCCATAGCGTACACTCCGTCTACCTCTAATGCTGCTATAGCTGATATCACGCCTAACACGTTTTCAGTCACATATACAGCTCCTAATTCAGGTACGTCAGATATTACATGTGAATTCTTTACATCCATATTTACAACCTCCTAGGGTTTAAATTTTCTAAGAGATATTATATCAAAATGCCCTTATTTTTACAATCTTATTAAATTGAATGTAAAGACTTTTTATGTTATACTTTTAGTCGATTTTAACAAGGAGAAACCAATGAAAATTACAAAAAATAAAGTAATTTCAATATTCGTAATAATCGCAGTTATTGTTACTTTTTTCCCATACGAAAACAGTATCAAGAGTTCTGAGACTATTAATCATATAAAGAGCATTAAACTAAGCAAAAATAGTGTTAATCTAACTCCTGGCAAGAAGACTGTTATCTCTGCCAAAATATCATATAAAACAGATACTGATGAGTTAGAAAAACACATTTGGACTACTTATGATAAAAACATTGCCACTATAGATCAAAACGGTATTATCACAGCAAAATCTAATGGTACTACTTATATTCTATGTTCATCTAAGTCGAAGAATACAATTGTTAGATGTAAAGTTGTTGTTAGACATCCTTACAATAAAGTTAATAGTATTTCTTTCCCACAGAAAGCTATTAGGATGAATATTGACGACAAACGTAAGCTAGAGCCAGCTATTAAGTTTACTGGAAACAGGACATATACTACTGAGCCTATTGAGTGGTCTAGTTCAAACAACAAGATTGCAAAAGTTAGTAGTAAAGGTATCGTTAAAGGTCAATCAAACGGTACTGCTTACATTACTATAAAATCTAAATTTTCAGGAAAGAAAGCATCAGTCAAACTTACAATCACACCGACAAAGTATATTGCATTTACCTTTGACGATGGCCCAGGTAGATACACTAAGAAATTAGTTGATGCACTTAAGAAGTATGATTCCAAAGCCACTTTCTTTACAGTCGGCAGAAGTATTGAAAAATATAAGAGTGCTTTGAAATACGCACACGCTAATGGAATGGAAATCGGAAATCATTCATATAGTCATAAGAACTTTAAAAAGTCTTCTAAAAAGACTATTAAGAGAGAAATAAATAAAAACAATCGATTAGTAAAAGATTCAATAGGTGTCAATCCTACTCTTTTACGTCCACCATATGGAAACTATAATAAGACAGTTTCAAAACTTGCTGGTGTACCTATGATTTACTGGTCAGTTGATACACTAGATTGGAAACATAAGAAGACAAAATATGTTTACAAGAGTATTATGAGACAGTCAGGAAGATGGGACATTGTACTTCTTCATGATATACACAAAACATCTGTGGATGGATTTATAAAGGCTCTTCCAAAACTAAAGAAAGATAATTTCGAGTTAGTTACGGTTTCAGAGTTATATCAAATCTACGGTAAAAAAATGAAATCCGGAGTTATGTACTACGGTCCTAGAAGAGATGAAAAATAAACAAAAAAGCTGAGGTTAATCCTCAGCTTTTATTTATGATAAGGTTCATTATTAATTATTCTAAAAGATCTATAAATCTGTTCTAAAAGGATCACTCTCATCAACTGATGTGGAAATGTCATTTTAGAAAAACTTAGTTTCATATCAGCCCTATCTATAACAGTCTTGTGAAGTCCTAGAGAGCCTCCAATCACGAACGTAATATCACTAGTTCCACTTATTCTAAATTCTTCTATTTGCTTCGCCAATTCTACGGAGTCTAATTCTTTGCCTTCAATCGCTAGTGCAATAACCTTCGACGAATCAGATATCTTATCAAGTATTCTCTTGCCTTCTGTTTCTTTGACGATATCCTCTTCTGTTGGGGATGCATTTTCCTTAGTCTTCTCGTCTTTCACTTCCACAATATTTAATTTGCAGTATTTAGACAGTCTTTTCGAATACTCTTTAATGGCATCATCGAAAAACTTTTCTTTAATTTTTCCAACTGAAATAATTGTGATTTTCATATTGTTACCTCGTCAAAGAATTATAACATATATTCTTATTTGCTTGTTAGAAAAAACTAATTATTATATAATTGATTCTAGATTAATTTTGCACGGAGGATTATTATGGATAATCTAAATGATGAAAATAAAAATGTAGAAACTATAGCGAGCGAAGAAGTCACTGAAGAGTTGGTAGAAAATGAAGTTCCAACTGAAGAGATGTTTGACGAGGAAGGTAGTTTCTTCGGCGGTGGCGATAATACATATGTGAAAAAAGCTGATAAATATGAGGATGTTAGATCTTCTGCTTTCACAATGTTGATTGTTGGAATGCTTGGAATTATATTTGTGATTCTCGCACTCACTAAGGTTATTAATATTCCATTTAGTGAGGCGACAGCTTGGTTATTCTACTCTATTATGAGTATTGTATTTGTTGCTTTTACTATTGCTGGTTTCTTTTCATTAAGAAGAGCAAACAAACTAAAAGACGAGGCTGAGATTGAAAATGAAAAGATTGATGAAATTAATGCATGGGCAAATGAAAATGTTTCCAAGACTGTTATAGATACAGGTTTAGATTTAAACGAGTCGGTTGAGATCTTATACTTCTCAAGAGCCGAAAAAATTAAAGGACTATTAATGCATCAGTTCGAAGATGTAGATGAGGGTTTGATTGATCTTTTAACAGAAAACATCTACACGAAGATTTATGAAGAAAACGAAGAATAAAAATAAAAACAGCTATCAACAGATAGCTGTTTTTTTATGTCTTAATTTAATTTTGGTAAATCATTTACATACTCTTTAAATATTTTCCAATTTCCACTCTTATACATTGATGTGTCGTCATTGTCAGGATTTAATGTATAGCCTTCTATCAAGAAAACATCTATTCCAAGTTCTGCAGCATACATATCTTCTTTCACATCGTTACCGACCATCAAGCAATCACCTGGGTCTTTGTCCATAATCTTAAGTATATGCTCATAGTATTTGCGATTTGGTTTTGTGTAACAAGAATTCTCATATGATGAAACATAATCAAAATCCTTAACACTAAACCCAAGCCATGACAATCTCTCATTCACTGCAATCTCAGGAAACATAGGCTTAGTAGCTAACACTACTCTGTAACCTTTTTCTTTTAACATCGTTACAGCATCATGACAACTCTGACTAGGTCTAACCATATATCTAATCATCTGGAAATCGCCCTTGTAGAATTTGTTTAGCAACTTTTGGAAACGACGTTTAAACTTTTCATCATACATATCATTCTTTGATGCTAAGTCTTCCATCAAAACTTTCCAAAACAATTCTTCATTTGTAATTAGGCCATCATTCACTTCCATTGCACCAGTGGCTTTCCATATAGATGGAACTATATCATCAGGATTCAAATCATTAGATTTTAGAAAACCTGTCATAAGTTCAATATATGTATCGATAAATTCTTTCATATCGATAGGAAGTAATGTGCCGTCTAAGTCAAATAAAACTGTATTCATTATTCATCCCAATTGTGATAAACCTTCTGAACATCCTCATCTTCATCTAGTCTATCTAAAATAATATTAATCTTCTTAATAGAATCTTCGTCTGTTAGTTCAACATAGTTTTGAGGAATCATTGTAACTTCTGCCTCTGCCATTTTGATCCCCTCTTTTTCTAATGCTTCTCGAACCTGGCTGAAATCATTAGGAGCAGTTATTACTTCAAAAGAATCTTCCTCCTCAATAATATCTTCAGCACCAGCATCCAAAGCCATCATCATAAGTTCATCTGCGTCCAAGTCGCATTCTTCTTTGGCGATGATAATCTGACCCTTTGTATCAAACATAAATGATACACAACCCTGAGTACCAACATTACCGCTTCCCTTTGTAAAGCAAGCCTTAACATTAGCAGCTGTTCTATTTCTGTTATCTGTAAGAGCATCTACAATAATAGCTGTTCCATTTGGACCATAACCTTCGTATCTTACCTGCTCGTAATTTACTGCGTCCATATTTCCAGCAGCCTTCTTGATACCACGCTCAATAGTATCGTTAGGCATGTTGTTTGCTTTAGCTTTCGCAATAACGTCACGAAGTTTACTATTGTTATCTGGATCTGCTCCGCCTTCTTTCACGGCTACAGCTATTTCCTTACCGATAATTGTAAACATCTTGCCCTTAGCAGCATCGTTCTTTTCTTTCTTATGTTTTATGTTCGCAAATTTTGAATGTCCTGACATAATATCCTCCTAAACCTCTATCTCGTATTTATCATCATAGTAGTCTTTGCTACCAACTATTTTTCCATCTTTTATATAAACTCTAGGAACTCGCTTTCCAACATCGCACACAATCTCGTAATTGATTGTTCCCATCTCGTTTGCAATATCATCAGCGCTGATAGTTTCATCACCATCAGTTCCCATCAATGTAACCAAGTCGCCTTCTTCCACATCTAGTCCAGTCACATCAACCATAAACTGATCCATACAAACTCTACCAACTATTGGAACTTTGTTACCCTTTATGATAACCATCCCTTTATTGCTTAAACCTCTTGGATAACCATCTCCGTATCCAACAGGGATAGTTGCAATCTTCATTGGCTCATCAGTCACATATGTACTTCCGTAACTAATGCCAGTTCCCTGTGGCACATCTTTAACGTAAATTACATGACTGTACAAACTCATCGCAGGGAAAAGTTCAATGTTTTCTTTGTCCATCTCGTCTGATGGGTATAGGCCGTATAGCGCAATGCCCGCCCTCGACAAAGACATTGAAGTCTCAGGCATTTCCATAATAGCTGCCGAGTTAGCACATTGATATACAGGAATATCTAAACCTTTGTCTTTTAAAATCTTTATAAATACATCAAACTTTGCAAGTTGTGAATCTGCATGAGCTTTATCTTTGTAGTCAGCTTTTGCAAAGTGTGTAAACAACGAATAAACTTCTATATTATCAAGCTTTGAAATCTCTACAATTTCATCAGCCGATTCTTCAGTTGGTTCGTATCCAATTCTACCCATACCAGTATCAACTGCTACATTTAGTTTTACAGTTTTACCGGCGTCTTTGGCGTAGTCGGATAAAGCTTTTGCGCGCTCAATTCCTGAAACACAAGGAATCAAATCGTCATTTAAGATCACATCAAAATCATACTCTGTAGAATATCCAAGCAAAAAGATTGGCTTATCTATTCCATGAGCTCTTAAGTTGTGCGCCTCATAAGCTGTTGCCACTGCAAAGCCTGAGCAAATATCATCTATAGCCTTTGCCACAGGCACCGCACCATGACCGTAAGCATCAGTTTTAATAACACCTAACATCCCAGTGCTTGGTTCCAACTTCGCTTTTAAATTTTCAGCATTTTTTCTGATGTTATCAAGATCAATATTCGCGTAACATCTGAAATACTTATCTAAATTCATAACTCTCTCCATTTATTTAAACAATGTCGTAAGCTCTTCTATTATATCACTTGCCATAAGAGATGTCTTTGAAACTCTCTTAGCAGCCTCATCTCCTGCAAAACCATGAATATATGGTCCAAGAACCGCTGCCGCGTTAAAGTCCACGCCAATTCCAAGTAGGCCAACAATAATACCTGTCAAAACATCTCCGCTGCCAGCTGTTGCCATTCCGTTGTTACCTGTCATATTTACAAATAAGTCATCGCCTGATGCTATAACAGTTCTTGCATCTTTAAGTACTAAGTTTGCAAACTGTTTCTTGCGGAAATTCTTTGCTGTCGCAAACAAGTTATTCTTAATCTCATCTACATCCTTCTTTATAAGTCTAGACATTTCTCCAAGATGTGGAGTCAAAATAACTTCTGCGTGTAACTTCTTATATA
>CADBBS010000049.1 GCA_902793045.1 uncultured Lachnospiraceae bacterium | reverse complement strand
TTCATAAATATTAAAAGCACAATTGTGTTGCAAGTCACCTTTCCAGTAATCTTTCACCCCATGCCCTAACATATGACACTGAAGTCCCTTATTCATGGCCCCGTGTCCTACTATCATAATGCGCTTACACTCTTCTTCCTTTGGCTCTACCACCTCTTCTAAAAATTCAGCTGTTCGCTTCATAACAGACTCAAAAGTTTCGCCAGTTCCTATATCGTACTTCTCTGGATGATGGAAGAAATTGTAAAACGGACTGCTCGGATCATCCTTTAGTTTCATTCCGTATCCACCTTCCATCTCGCCAAAGTTAATCTCGCGAAGTCTATCGTCTGTAATAATCGGAATATCCCTATCTCCCACAATCAACCTTGCAGTTTCAAGCGCACGTTTTAGTGGCGATGAATAGACTACGTCAAAGTCCACATTCTTTAGTCCCTCTCCAGTCTTCACCGCCAAATCAATTCCATCTTGATTAAGTTCAATGTCTGTTCCGCCCTGCAAACGCCTATCCACATTCCAAGGTGTCTTGCCGTGGCGGATAATATATATTTCCATAATTCCTTTTCCTTTGTCGCAAAAGTTTATTCTACCTTCTCAATATCTACTATAACCATGTCTTCCATGTCTTCTATTTCGAAAAGCGCTTCGCCATCAGGTCCAATCACACAGCTATATCCTGAATAGTGTTCCTCCTGCTCACCATAGCAGTTGACGCCGATCATATAACTGTTAAGTTCAGTCGCTCTGTCGCGAATAATCTGTCTCCAGTCATCCATACGTACTGCTGGCCAATTTGCTGCCACTACCACTGCATCAGTGCTAGCGCCCATGTCTTCGTAGATATCGTCGAAGCGCATATCGTAGCAAATGCTTAGTCCAAAGTCTATGTCATCCAAAGTAAAAGTTACAACCTCATAGCCTGGCACAAAGTGTTCATCTTCGCCGGCATCTTCAAACAAGTGTATTTTTAAATAGTCTGCGATCATCTCACCATCGGAATCAATCACAGTGTAATGATTCTCACTCTCTGTTTGGTGCTCTACCCAACCAAAACCTATAGCGATGCCAAACTCCTCTGCGTACTCTTCCATAAGACTTTGCGTATGCAAGTCTTCTTCACCAGTGAGTTCAGTGTCCATCGAAAAACCGGTAAAACTCATTTCAGGGAAGAATATAATGTCCGCACCTTGATTAGCCGCGTCTTCAATAAACTCTTTCGCTCTAGCAAGATTGTACTCTTTGTCTTCATATTTAATATCAAGCTGACATACTGCTACTTTCATATCCGCTCCTTTCTTAATTATTATTCTATCATAATAACCATAATATCCAAAAGAAAAACAACAGGGAACTCACTTAAAATCGTTCGTTTCCCTATTGTTTTTCTTTTGATTTTTATTATATAATGAATAATAATGAAGAAAGTTCGGAGGTGCAGTATGTATCCAGTAATTACTATTAGTAGAGAATTTGGAAGTGGCGGACATTCTATCGGAATGGCTGTTGCAGAGAAACTTGGTATTCCATTTTTGGATAGCAAGATTGTGGAGGAAGTGGCTAAGGAAAGCGGCTTCGCCAAAGAATACGTAAAAGAACAAGATGAAATGGCTACATATCCAGAGCTATTTATCACATCAAATATTTTTAGTACAAACTATCTTGATACTCCACAAGAGCAGATCCAGCAGTTACAAAGTGAATACATAATTGAGCAAGCCAAGAAAGGTCCTTGCGTGATAGCTGGTAGATGTGCAGATTATGTTTTGGAAAATGCTGGCATTCCAGCACTAAATGTTTTCATTCATGCTTCTATGGAATATAGAAAGAAAAGAGTATTGGAAGTATACGGAGAAACAGACGTAAAAATTGAAAAACGTATCGAGAAAAAAGATAAAGGTAGAAAGAGCTACTACCGCTACTATACAGACAGAAAATTTGGCGATGCAAAAAACTATGCACTATGCCTAAATTCAGGTATCTTAGGGATAGATAAGTGTATAGACTTTATAATTGATGTGGCTGAGAACTTTGAAGAATAGTTGATTTTTGATTTTATATATGATAATTTAGAAGTACAAAGAGCTACCGGTATACGGCTAGCCCGAGAAACTATTTAGAAAAATAGTCGTCGCGAGCGGCGACTATTTTTTTGTGTCCAAAAGGACCAATATTTTTATAAATCTTTTCCAGTTAACAATTTGTAACCTTCCAAATACTTATCAATAGTCTTCTGCTGGAAGCGTCCAATCATGACCTTCGTTGTTCTTTAGCCAATCTCTAGCAATCTGCTTATCAAATGATGGCTGTGTAACACCTGGTGTGTATCCTTCTAATGGCCAAAATCTTGAACTGTCTGGTGTAAGCATTTCATCTGCCACCACAATATTTCCATCTTCATCCAAGCCAAACTCAAACTTTGTATCTGCAATGATAATTCCTTTTGAAAGTGCATAGTCTGCACATTTTTTGTAAAGGGCGATAGTTAAGTCTTTAAGTTTTTCTGCGTACTCTTCTCCCTTTCCTGGGTATGCTTTTTCTAGAACCTCAATACTCTGCTCGTATGAAATATTTTCGTCGTGATCGCCAATCTCTGCCTTTGTAGATGGTGTGTAGATAGGCTCAGGAAGCTTATCTGACTCTACTAGTCCTTCTGGTAGTTTAATGCCACAAACCGTGCCATTTTCCTGATAACTAGCCCAACCACTACCTGTGATATAGCCACGCACAATAGCCTCTATAGGAAGCATTTCTAGCTTCTTACACATCATAGAATTACCGTCAAACTGTGGCTGTCTAAAGAACTCTGGCATATCGTTTACATCTACAGAAATCATATGGTTCGGACAAATATCTTCTGTCATATCAAACCAGAATTTACTCATCTGTGTTAGCACTGTTCCCTTCTTTGTAATCTCATTATTCAAGATTACGTCGAAACAACTAATTCTGTCTGTAGCAACCATAATCAAACTGTCGCCATTGTCATAAATCTCTCTTACTTTTCCTTCTTTAATTGGTTTCATAATATCCCTCGCTTTTATTAAATTACTTCGTATATTATAGCAAATACATAAAAAATATCTAGTGATAATAAATACCACTAGATATCTTTTTTAATTAAAATAGTCTGCCAGTCCATTTACAATTCCTGTAACTAATTTATTTTGATAACTGTCAGTTGCCATTTTTCTGTCTTCCACAGCGTTCGTCATAAATCCCATTTCAACAATGGTAACTGGAACTTTTGACCAATTTATTCCACTCATGTTGTCTACTTCGGACACCCCCACTCGGTTAGCCCCTGTAGCACTTATCATCTCATCCAAAATGCAGTCTGCCAATTTTCTACTCTTAGAATAGATCTTGCTGCAATATGGATTGTTAGCCGTTGGACACATTGTAAGTATTCCACTCTGACCCGAACCACCACCGTTCGCATGGATTCTAATAAACGCATCTGCTCCAGCATTATTTGCAACTGCAGCCCTTTCGGAATTCGAAATATTAACATTATTAGTTTCTCTAGTCATGACCACTTTGTAGCCTTGACTTTGAAGGGCCTTTTTAAGTTTCAATGAAACTTGTAAATTTAGTTGATATTCTGTTAGTCCCGAAACAACTCCTGAAGTACCACCCGTAACTTTAGCTTTCTTTTGGCTCGCACCCGGTCCAATAGGCTCTAGTGATGAATTACCATGAGTTTGATGTCCCGGATCTATGCAGATAACCCTTCCTGATCCATTCGTGCTCTTTAGCTTAACCTGATGCCTCTTCGCTTTCTTTGCAGCCTTCTTCGATTCTTCCTCTGCCTTCTTATAGTCAGCCTCGGACATTAGAAACTCTGTTTTCACATAACCCACTTTATTTTCATATTTTACGTGAGTCCAGTCTCCTTTTGTACCGTCACTTACCAGTTTAGTAAATCTTGGAAGCACTGCCAAAGATTTTGTGTCTTTACTTGCCTTTTCGCGCAAATTTACATTTTCATCATTTGTATAGAGAACTACTTCTACTAACGTTTTTGTTTCTATCGTAGTTACAAATTCTTTAGTTTGTGTACTTTCTTGACTCTGGTCTGTTTTACTACAACTGAATGCCGCAAACACTATAGTTCCACTTATAACTACAGCCATCGCAACAACAATTGCAATAATTATCTTTTGATATCTATTCATTATTATTCCCTTATAAAATTAATGAGTAACCATTTCAGCAATATCTAAAAACTCTTGACAACTAAAATCAGATGCATTAGCAGTAGCTCCAGATAGATTTCTTTTATACCATTCTCTATCTTCTTGGAACATTTTTATGTTATGTTTTTCCAAACTTGAAAGACTTACATTTGTAGTGCTTTTTCCTTTATTCTCGTACCATCTTTGATGTTCAAAGTATTCTTGTAATGAATCCGTTTTAAACTTGCAGCCCTTTCTAGCATAGTATTCGTTAATCGCCAACACAGTAGCTCCATATCTGTCCCTATCTAGCGATACAAGATTATCAAAGTAAAACCTATCAACTCTGAAACTAGGATCTACTATATAATTAGTTTTCTCTGATTCAGGAATGTTATACTCACTCTTTGGTTTTTTCTTCGTTTTCTTAGACTTGTTTGTTGCAGACTCTAATTGTGAAACATACTTTTCTGCTTCATTTCCGTATTGAGCCATAAGGCTTGCGTCATTATCATCAATTGCGTCTTCGTATTGATCTAACGCTTCTTTTGCGGCATTCTTCTCCTTGTTAACTTTTACTCCATTATTAGCCGCTTTAAGTTTCGCTGCGTTAAATCTCTGCTTTAAGCTTTTGTATCTACTTTCTTCCGTAGTGTATGAAGAAGCTGTAGATCCGTTCGCTACTATAGTCGAAGCTGTATCAATCGACCCATTTTGATTATCGCGAGTAACAATAATTAATACAACAGCAATACAAACTACAACAACCACTGCAAATACCGAGGCAAGCACAATTAGAAGTTTTTTGTTTCCATCATTATTATAACCATTTCCTTGATTACCAGTTGTCTGAATCATCTCTCCACATTTCGGACAATACCTAGTGTCATCACTTACCTCTGTTCCACATTTTGAACAATACTTCATATTTTTTCTCCTTCTCTATTTAGTAAGTCTAACCATAAGACCGTTATCCTTCATATAGTAATCATCTGGCACTGTGGCCCATCTTGCAACAATCGTCGCCTTTCCGTCTGGAGTAATACCCAAACATCGATATCCCGTAAACATTTCTACATGATAAATGCCTCGGTATCTTCCGTTCTTTTGCCCTTCGCAGAAGAACAAATCTCCCGGACGAAGTTTCATCTTAGCAACATTCTTTTTAGAATAGCCGCCCTTAATTCTCTTCTTCTTTTTAACATAGTATTTGGCGAGGTCTGCAGCCACTGGCGCATAGTATTTATTTACCAGTTTAACTTTGCCTTTCTTGTATGATCGCCAAACCAACGAACTGCAGTCGTAATATCCTTTAAGCATTCGCTTGGCCTGCGAGTACTTGCCTTTCTTCAAACTGTACGCCTTCTTGATAATAGTGTTCATCTTCTTCGAAACGACAGAAACCGCACAACCTAAATATCCGTCTCCAAACTTAGTGTATATTAGAGTGTTTCCAATCTTCTTACCCTTCACAACTCCCTTCGACGAAACCGTTGCTACTTTCTTGTTCGTGCTAACCCATTTAAGTTTCGCAGAACAACCTTTAATCTTTAAAGTGGCTTTCTTCTTTTTCACAACCAAAAGTGAAGTCTTGTTAATCTTGACCTTCATAACCCTAAGATCCAAATACAACTGTTTGTTGTTCAAGGTAAAAGTCACTCTTCCACTTCCAGCGCCTTCCACATAAAACGTGATTACCTTTGTGGTCACGTCCAAATAGCAACTAAACTCTAGCGATGGATTTGAGCACTCATAATCAAAATAATAATCGTACAAATCCGGCGCATTCAAAATGGCTACCGAACCCGATGTGCCAAACCCATCTGTTATATATAAGTCCATGCTCGTCTGCGCCAAAGACGCATTTGACGCATCCGGATAATCATCCTCATCTGCTTTCACAAATGAGGATGATGAAAATACTAAACATATACTAATTATTAAAACTGCTACTCTTTTTATATTATTCATCCTTGAAGCCCCAATCAGGGTCCTGTGCCACTGTTACATAAGCTAATCCATTAGCCAAATCTTTTCCAGCTTTACCTTTAATCTTAAATGTAAACTTCTTCTTTTTCTCTTTTCCAATGTTAAGTTTAACATTCTTATATTTCTTGCTAAATGCTTTCTTACCGTCGACTCTAAGGCTAATCTTTAATGATTTATATTTTTTAACCTTAAAGATTCTATTGTTAAGTGCATAGCCTGTTACTTTGTATGTCTTGCCCGACAAAGAAATCTTTGTAACCTCAAAATCACATGTGGCATATCTGTGTGATGTGACATTTAGATTTCTATACCACTTAGCCTGATTCTTTTTAGGCTTTGCTTTGTTTGATGTACTCTTATAAACTGATTTTCCGATCTTTAAGAATGGAACAACCTTAAACTTACTCTTTCCAGCCTTTTTCTTAGAAATCATCTTTCTAGTTGTCTTTGCACCGACTGTCTTAACCTTCTTCTTGCCCATATAAATATAGTATCCAGAAATTCCAGTCACTGATTGCCATCTTAGGTAAACTTTCTTTTTGCTAATCTTTGTGGCAAACGCCTTGATATTTGGAATAGATCCACCTTTGAATGTGAATGAATATGAAGGCCCATTTATATCATTAATGCCAGGAATCCTCATCAACAATTGGGCTTTAAACGAAGTATTTTTACCATATGTAACCGCAATGTTTTTGAATACAGCTTCGTTCCCACTAACTTTGACGGTGGCAACCGCTGTTCCATTTTTGTAAAGTCTCATATAGCAATCTGCACGATATAAATCCTTGTAGCTATCTTCTTTTATGCTATAAGTTGCTGTGTCGCTGGTAGTACTAACACTAAATGTCTTCGTCAAAAGTGAATTCCCAGAATACGAAACACTGTTTATACTTGGTCCTTCATTAATTTTAAATTCACAACCTTTTACCAACCACCAGTTAGAATCATTTAGGTTTGTTCCGTCCATATCGTCCACATAAATAAGATAGTATTTTCCTTTATCCTTTTGGTTTGGATAAAATGTAAACACACCATCTTTGTATGTCATGTTTTCTGTACGAACACGTGAATTGTAATCATACTTCGTTGAATAAACCTCTATTTGTAAATGAGCTTTTCCTGCCTTAACTCTGTTTTCAAAGCCACCAGCCAATCCATAGCCACTTGTAATATCGCTCATCTTAATAGTCATTGGCTTTGTGAGATATACTGAACCATCAGCATTAGTTCCATTTGTAATTGGCTTGAGATCCGTTCCGTCTCCAGCTTTTACTGACGAATTAAAAACAGGCGCTATAGTAAGCACCATCGTCAAAGTAAGCGCAATCGCTAACATTTTTTTGATAGTCTTCATATCATTTCCTCCTGTATAGTCCGTTCTATAATACCCTTCTATTATACATTTTTTTAAAAGTAGTGTCATTAAGGAAATCAAAATTAGCACAAAAAAAGCGGAGATTTCTCTCCGCCTTTTAAACTATTTTTTAATTTTTACTTTCTTAGGTTTTGACCATGCACCGTATACTTTAGTCTGTCCTTTAAGAACGAATGCTCTAGCTCTAAGATAAATCTTTTTCTTGTTTCTAAACTTCTTAGACTTAAATGTAAATTTAAGCTTAGTAACAACCTTTTTAGCTATCGCCTTCTTATTCTTCTTTGCTTTCTTTTTAGACTTGTAAGCCTTTACTTGATAGCCTGTAGCACCCTTAACCTTCTTTAGTTTAACTTTTATCTTCTTGGCACTCTTCTTTTTAGCCTTCTTAACTTTTGCCTTTCCAACATAAACCTTACCGCTTGGTTTCTTTGTAGTAGTTGGTGCTTTTGTGGCAGGTGCATCAGTTGATACTGCCTCTGTTGGCGTAACATCAGGTGCCTTTGTTGTGTTGTTATTTGTTGGTGCCTGTGTAGGTGCCTGAGTTGGTCTTTGCGTTGGGGCCTTTGTAGTTGGTGCTTGTGTTGGTCTTTGTGTAAGTGCCTTTGTAGTTGGCGCTTGTGTTGGAGGATTTGTCACTCCACCACTGCCGGTTACGTCAAAGGTTGCTGAAACACCACTAGACTCTTTGCCATTTAATGTAGCAGTAACTCTAACTGTACATGGGCCTGCTGGCACATCAGTGAAATCAATCGATCTACAGAATGTTCCAGTCTCTCTTAGAACACCATTTATATAAACATTGTAAAGTTGTCCTAAAGTTTGCATTTCACCAGTCTGTCCCCAAACAACACTTATTTTATTGTCTCCAGTGCATGATGCCACTAATCCCACTGGATTGATTGGATCAGGCGAACCCGGATTAACTGTTGGTGCTTGAGTTGGTGCCTGAGTTGGTCTTTGTGTAGTTGTTGGTCTTGCTGTAGTTGGTGCCTTTGTAGTTGTCACTTGCGCTGGATAAACTACATTTCCATTTTTGTCCTTGATAGTTGGCTCAAAGAACTCAATAGGATTTGAAGGGTTAACCCAACCCATTCCTACTACTACACATGCCACACCATCAGATACTTCCACATGACCAGTTAGTGTCTGGTTCTGTCCTGTAAGTGGTGTCTGGTTGTTATCACCATCTTTTGCATCCGACGAACAAACTGTTCCATCGTTATTTGCTGCCTTGATTGGCCACTCATATGTGTATTCTGTGTTGGCTGGTATATTTGGTAATTCCAACTTGACCTGTGTTAGCCAAGCACTGTTGTAAATTGCGTTTGTCTTATTCACAACTATGTGTTTTGAATTTTGTGGATCTACTCCAGCCTTTGCTGTATTTACTCCATCCCAATCACCTGTGTAAACTTTGTAAATGCCAAAGTTTCCCCAGTTACCTAGTGGCACATCTGTGTTTGCAACCAAACCACTTGGAGCCTGTGTAGGTGCTTGAGTTGGTGCCTTTGTAGTAGGCGCTTGTGTTGGAGCCTGTGTAGGGGCTGAACTGTTATACTGGTATGCTCTAACGTAATCTACTTGCATAGTTGCACTCTGGAAATTAGCATTTGGAGTCTTGTAGTTAGTGTATCCTGTTCCAGTTCCACCTAGTGCAAGGTTTAGTAGGAAGAACGCATCCTTTGTAAAGTAGCCACCAGCAGGTGTACCCTCTGAGATATCCGCCGAGAAGTATACTTCGTTATCCATATACCATTTAATTAGATTCTCATCCCAAGTTACACCGTATGTGTGCCAACCGTTTATTCCGTTATTTGTATTGTCCGAGAAATATTTATTCTGGCCTGTATCACCACTGCCCCACATTCCGTGTTGATCCCATGAAGGACCAAAGTGAAGTGTTCCACCGATAAAGGCATTGTTGTTTGCATGCTCCATAATGTCTAGCTCACCGCATGCTGGCCAACCTACTCTATCAATGTCATTTCCCATCATCCAGAAAGCAGGCCAAACACCGTCTTGGTTTCCACCGTTCACGCGAAGTCTAGCTTCCATCTTTCCATATTTGAAAGTCTTTTTATTCTTTGTGATAATACGACCTGAAGTAAACTGAGAACCGTTGTAGTTTTCTCTTTGTGCTCTAATATTTAATAGTCCGTCCTGCACAAAGACATTTTGGGTTCTGTTGGTGTAGTACTGAACTTCACCATTACCCCATCCACCTGCACCTTGCTCGTAAGTCCAGGTGTTAGTATTAAGCGAGTTTCCGTCAAACTCGTCACTCCACTGCAACTGCCATTTTCCATCCG
The DNA here is from genome assembly GCA_902793045.1 of uncultured Lachnospiraceae bacterium. GTDB lineage: Bacteria > Bacillota > Clostridia > Lachnospirales > Lachnospiraceae > Eubacterium_G. Next base: position 1,484 of record CADBBS010000049.1, on the reverse strand, counting down.
TTGGATCTGCTGCTGCTTGCGCTTTCTTTGCAGAAGGAACAAAAGTTATTCCTGTAACTGCGAGCGCGATTGCCACTGCATACGCAAGTAATTTTTTGTACATAATCATACCCCTTTATTATTTGATTTTAACCTTCTTAGCTCCTGACCAAATTCCATAAACTTTTGTTCCTGCGTCAAAGACAAATGCCCTCGCTCTCACATAAAGTTTCTTTTTATTTTTAAACTTCTTAGACTTGAGTGTAAATTTCAAATTAGTTACATTCTTTGTCGCCAAAGCTTTCTTAATCTTTTTGGTTTTGAATACCTTAACTTGATATCCGCTCGCACCGTTCACTCTCTTAAGAGTTACTTTTAATTTCTTCGCACTCTTCTTCTTAGTAGCCTTTTTAACTGCTGCTTTGCCCACTGTCACTGCTGGTTTTTTAGTTGGAGTCACTGCCTTAGTAGGTGCCGCTGTAGGCTTGTCAGTTTGTTTATCTGTTGGAGCTACTGTTGTTGGTGCCTTTGTAGTAGGCGCTACTGTAGTTGGCGCTTTAGTGGTTGGTGCCACTGTGGTAGTTGGCGCTACTGTAGTAGTTGGTTTTACTGTAGTAGTTTCCTCTTCCTGAGATCCATCAGGATTTTTCTTAGCGCACTTGATAACAGCCACTTCCTTCACCTGGAAGCCCCAATTCTCATGACCGTTCATGTGAATCTTTGCATATCTTACATCGCCCAAACCAGTATACTGAGGAATCTCGCAAACGCTGTATCCATTATCGTCAGAGCGCTTCATTAGAGCCTCCCAGTTGGCAGCCTTCATTCCACCTATCTTCACAAATCCCTCATCCGGATTTTCCTCGTCAAAGGAATCGGACACTAGGAATTCAACATTCTTACAGAATGTGTTGTTCGACTTAAAGTTAATTATGAATGAACCGATTCTATCCGCATCTACTTCTTCGCCGAAGTCTATTACTATATCGTCAAATTTTCTTGTACTATCCCAATCTGATGACCAGTACTTGCTTAAAGAACCATCAGTCAAAACTGTAGGGTCAGTTCCCTCTTTTGAATAAGTTGATGTTACCCATACGTTTTTGCGAAGTGCATAGTTCTTACTTGAATCTGTAACTAGACCAGCCTGACTATCCGGCTTTGGAATGACAACTGGATCAAATCCAATAACCGCAAATTCCTTGACTTGATATCCGTATCCTGTATTTCCGTTAGACAAGTGAAGTTTCACAAATCTAAACTTCTCCAATGTTACATTAGACAAGTCCGCGTCAAAGTGATTGTCATCTATCGCTACATTTCTATATGTTCCAATACTTTCATAATTCTCGCCGTCCAACGATACAGATACGTCAAAGGCAGTTACATTTGTAAGCTCATTCTGGCTGTATAGCAAGAAGTAATCAATGTTACTTACATCTAGTGCTCTTCCTATTCCAACATCTATAACGATGTTCTGGTTCTTTGCAGATGAATTTCTTTCA
>CADBBS010000048.1 GCA_902793045.1 uncultured Lachnospiraceae bacterium | reverse complement strand
TTTAAATCGTACACAAATAAATCGACTTTTGATATCTTCTTAATGCCGTCTAATGTATCTTTTAAAGCTTTATTTGTAATCATAAAAACCTCTTAAAATCCGCCTTTTTGCACCACAAAATATAGTGCAACACACCTCTTATAATTGTAAATCAGACACCCGAAAAATACAAGAAAAATGGGGGTAAACTTGTGCTATTTTTCAATAAAAAAAGGTTCTAAACTTCGTGTGAGGAATAAAGCTTAGAACCTTTTAAATTAGCTATTTATTTTTTTCTTTTTAGAGATTTTAGAAGAACTTTCTTAGGTTTCTTTTTACCCTTAACTTTGATCTTCTTTCTAACCTTTTTGGCGAAGGCATTCTTTGCTACTTTCTTTAGCGCTTTACCTTTAATCTTAACCTTCTTAAGCTTCTTACTATCAGCAAATGCTTTCTTGTCAATCTTCTTAACTTTTGGTCCGATAGTCAAAGTCTTAAGCTTCTTGCACTTTTTGAATGCTTTCTTTCCAATGGCTACTATCTTAAGTTTGTATCCACGATATTTAACGCTAGCCTTAATAGTTGCTTTCTTGAGTTTCTTCTGATACTTCTTAACAACACTCTTCAAAACAACTGAGCCAGCCTTACCTGATACTGTCTTAACTTTGTATGTATACTTACCTGATGTAAATGTCTGTCCAGCCTTAAGTGTATTAGTATCCTTCTTTCCTGGATTAACAGGCTTATCTGGATCTACTGGTACAGGGTCATCCTTTTCCATTCTATCCAAGTAATCTTGGTCTGTCATTTCCCAAACAGGCTTTTCATCGTCCTTTGACTTGGTTTCTTTGGCGATGTCTTTTTCTGCATACTCGTCTACTGTTGGAGTTTCACCCTGTTCATATACAGGATTTGTATTTCCTTGCTGTGTATAGTAATCAGGAAGTGAAATAGATTCCTCATTGCAGTAACTTAGAAGCTGCTGCAAAGCGTATCCTCCACCTGCGCCTGCGCCTGTTCTAATACCTGCTGTTGTGTTGTTAATAACATGGTTGATACCAACCTTTGGTCCAGAACCGTTAGCAATCTCAACTATAACAGCATTCTCAATCATTACATCAGGTTTGTTTGGAACTTCAATAGCATTATCTAGATAAATGCTTGCTCCACCTGTGTTAATAAATACATCATATATACCCGTGCCTACTGCATAGTGGCTATCAACATTGTCTGTTACTTTATATGCTGCGAAACCTTTCTTTGTTCCGTCGTGACTCATCCAACCATCTTGGCTTTGAGGATCATAACATTTCTCATTTTGTAGGAAGTATGTAGATCCACCGTTTCCGCGCCAAATGATGTCGTACTCTTGGAAGTGCTCGCAGAACAATCCGTAAGCTGTCACATCATCACCGTTTACTATAACACCATTCTTAGATTTGTTTGTCCACCAACCAGTGTTATCACCGTGGTCGGCTCTCCAAACCCAAGTGTGATCGACAATTGTATTGTTACTGTTAATTACTAGACATGTATCAACTGTTCCTCTGTGTTTAGCTCCACCAACACGGTAAATGATATCGTGAAGAACTGTTGGGTTCTCTGAGTGATCTTTGTTACATCCCTCATTACCAATTTGAACTAAACTGTCTGAGTGGTTACCAGCGTCAATCAATAATCCTGCCAAACATACACCACCTACATCAGATACTTTGATGGCTGTGTCTGCGTTATCAGGAACGATAGTTGCAAGACCAAGACCTAGAAGTATTTGATTATTCTTTGTAACCTTAAGTGGCTCGTTCACATGATAAATTCCTGGCTGGAATATAATGTTCATACCCTTCTTAAGTTGAGCATTTAGTGACTGTGCATCATCCTTATCTGGATTAGCAATATAGAAACAATCATCTACGCTTAGAGATGTTCCCTGTCCCATATCTTCTGGTGTCCAAGAAATACCAGCTGAATCCTTTCTAAGAGCTGGCACAAATACTTTGTAGCTGTCGCTCTCTTCGTCGAAGTATAGGAATGGTTTTTCTCTGTCAACTGGAGTTTTGTTAACAACAGTATCATGACCACGTGTATGCCAATTGCTCATGCCATTTCCTTTTTTCAATGATCTCATTCCCATTCTGCTAATGGTAGTTCCAGTACATCCTTGAACCATATGATTCCAGTTTACTCCAAATGCTCTGACGCCCATATCACAGTTTCTATAATAATACTGTTGCTGTGAATGTGAACCGCACTCTTTATGGAATTTAGTATCTGATACGAAGCCACCACTGGCCCAACCATTCCACCAATCGAATACCGCTCTTCTCTCTATATTAAGTCTTCTAGCTGGTGCCGCCTGAGATGCACCCCACTGGAATGCAAAGAAGTCATCATCATTATTATCAGTGTCCACAATAGTTGCATTCTCAAATCCAACCCAGAAGTTACATGTGGCATTGTTGTTTGATAATGCTGCAGGCACTTTAATGTTTCTTATTTTTGTTTCTGTTGGAACTTTTCCCAAACCTAACACTTGTGTGTAATAGCCAATATTGATTGTATCTACATTCGCATCAGTTTTCACATAGTCTCCTGCCTTGAAAGCAAATGCATATCTATCTGTTCCAAACTGATTGTAGTGCTGTTTTGCAAAAACACCAGCAGTTACTTTGTTTATATCAGCAGCTTTATCTGTATCATTGAACACATACATGTTCTTTCCAAACATATTTATTTCAATAGATACTGGATCAGAAAATGGTCCGATATCTGCTGAGTTTTTACCTCTTATCTTATAGTAGTTTTTATACTGTGATTCGTTTGGATTAGTGTCTATAAAGCTAGTCTCTGTAACTGTTTCTAACTTCTCATAAGTACCAAAACGACTCACTGAACGGTAAACATCGTACATAGTTGAACCATTAGATGCTTCCCAATTTAATTTCATTCCGTTATCTGTTTTTTCAAGAGTAACATTTTCTACCTTTTCAGGCTTGTAATCATCTAGAGTAGTAGCTGATACAGGAGCACAATCTTTGTATGCATCGTTCTCACCTACTCTAGTTATTGTTCTAACCTTGATATAATACTTAGTGCTAAGTGATAGTCCCTTTATTTCAAAGCTAGTATCACCAGTTACTCCTGCTGATTTATAATTTCCATCTTCTGATGTTGAATATAAAACTTCATATCCTGAGTAGATACATTTATCAACCTCTTTCCATGAAACAGCAATAGATGTACCTGAAACCTCGCCTACTGTTAAGTTAGTAACAGCATTTGGTTTTGTTGTAGTATATGGTATAAACTTTTCATTGTTCGATACCTGCTCGCCTTCATCTACTTTTATTTCAACTAGGCCGAATTTCTCACCATCTAATGTGAAGTATTTACCGTTGGCATTACTTCTAAAGGCAACTGTACCATCACCCTCAGATTCCATTCTGACAGATTCCCATCCACTAGGATTTGTTCTTTTTGTCATTTGGAACACTTTGTCGTTATCTGCCTTCCAACTTGTATTAGTTCCTTTACAAGTAAAGTTCATAATAGTTTTGCCAGCAAAATAATTTGTTCCTGCTCCATAGTAGATATTGAACTTACCATTATCTGGCACAGAATCTTCTCCGTTGTACATAGTAGTAACATCAATTGGATTATTCACCGTACCATCTAATGTAATAAGCTTTCCAGTAGCGGCTGATACAAAGTAAACCTCAGCATTAATTACAGGATCATCAGCTTTTACAACTTTTGTTCCCATAGGTAAAAAACCTACTACTAAGGCAACCATCAAAGTTAATGTTAATACTCTTTGCATTAATTTCTTCATAACGTTCTCCCTTAACAAATATTTATTGTTTTGTCGATTTTTCCGCACGTTTGTCCATTTTTATTCTATAAAACAATATTGATAAAAACAACAATCTGATTATCGCATTATTCTTTAAGGGTATTCATTTTTTAGCACACAAAAAAAGAGAGCGGAAACCGCTCTCTTTTTCTATATAGAAAATATTATTAGTTAGTAATAACTTCTTCTGTATCTTTGTCGAAGATATGGATTTTGTTAACATCCATAGCCATAGTAACTTCGTCACCCACTCTAGCATCTGTACGAGCGTTAACCTTAGCTGCGCACTCGAAACCTTCAATATCAAAGTGTAGGTGAACTTCAGCACCAAGAAGTTCGTAGATCTTAATCTTTGTCTCGAACTTGCTGTCTGGTGACATTTCGATGAAGCTTTCTTCATCATGAATGTCCTCAGGTCTGATACCCATAATTACCTGCTTGCCAACATATCCGCCGTCAACTAATGCCTTAGCCTGATCTGCTGGAACCTTAATGTATGTACGAGCCTGACCAATGTGAAGCATAATGTCTTCACCCTGCTTTTCAACTTCACAGTCGATGAAGTTCATCTGTGGTGAACCCATGAATCCAGCAACGAATAAGTTAGCTGGCTTGTCATATAAGTTCTTAGGTGAATCAACCTGCTGTACAACACCGTCTTTCATAACGATGATTCTTGTACCTAGAGTCATAGCCTCTGTCTGGTCGTGTGTTACGTAAATGATAGTAGCATCTAAGTCTTTGTGTAGTTTAGCAATCTCGACACGCATCTGTACTCTCAACTTAGCATCCAAGTTTGATAGAGGCTCATCCATCAAGAATACTTTAGGGTTACGAACGATTGCACGTCCCATAGCCACACGCTGTCTCTGACCACCTGATAAAGCCTTTGGCTTACGATCAAGCAATGCTTCTAGATCCAAGATCTTAGCTGCTTCTTTAACTAATCTTTCCTGTTCAGCCTTTGGAACTTTTCTTAGCTTAAGTCCAAATGCCATGTTATCGTATACTGTCATATGTGGATATAGAGCGTAGTTCTGGAATACCATCGCGATATCACGATCCTTAGGCTCTACATCGTTTACCAATCTATCTCCGATGTATAACTCACCAGATGAAATTTCTTCCAAACCAGCGATCATACGAAGTGTAGTAGATTTACCACAACCTGATGGTCCTACGAAAACGATAAATTCTTTGTCTTTGATTTCTAAGTCGAAATCTTTTACGGCATGAAATCCGTTAGGATAAATTTTGTTAATCCCTTTTAATGATAAACTTGCCATGTTTCCCTCCTGAAACTAATAATATTTTATTTTCCTCACCCCGTTCTATGGCCGAAGCCATACGCATACAGTTATTTTAAAACACTGTGATAAAAATTACTATATCGCAATTGTACAAAAAAAACAAATGTTTTTTGTCTATTTTGACTAAAGGGGAAAGGCTTGATTTATAAGCTAGAATTTCACAAATACTTTGTTTAACTCTTCACCATCTACACTTTTGAATGTAACTCCTACTCCGTCCTCTTCCTTGTGAACAAACGGAACAATCTTTTGGCCTTCCACTGCCTCTTTCAAAAACGCGATTGAGATTTCTTTTGCCTTATCAACATCGTCCACATATTCATAAGCAAGTCTTAAATAGTTTGCATTATTCATATGTCCGTTGTTATCTATAAAACTCTTTGGAACAATCTTAGCCTTCTGCTCTTCACCTTCGCTCTTAAATGACATCTTGCGATCTGCCCTGACATCTTCGAAGGCCTCACCCAATTCGTATCCGACAAAGTCCTCCTCAGTTATTCGAAGCGGGCTTCTGCTATCCAAGTCAATCAAAGTCCAAAGTGAATCTGCTTTCACAATTAATTCTTCATTCTCATCCATGATGCAATAATTTCTTCGGCCAAAGAATCCTTTAAAGTCAGTAGGCTCAGTTCCTACTATAATATTCTCTTCATATTTAACTGGTCTGTTGAATATTAGTTTGTAGCCAATCAAAACCCAAGCCTTGTTTAGGCCAAGCATAAACTTAACGCCTTTGCCGATGGATTCAGACTGCTCTGTAGAACAATTCTGGAAAAGATTTAGAATCTCATATGGTGGAACTGTTCCTGTGTTATCCACTAAACTATATCTGATTTTATCTTTATACTTATACATATTTACCTCTGCAAAAATATAGTGTCGAAGCACTCCAACCCCAACACTCACTAGATAAAATTATACTCTTTTTAACTTGGAATGACAATTTTTTACTTTGATTTTTTCATTATTCTTATTATAATTGTTAAAGGCGTATTCTTAGCGCCCGGAGGTTATTTATGAGTAGATTAAAGGTAGCTTTATTGTTATTTAGCTTAGGATTTATCTTTATAGTTTTAGATATTCCATTTACTACTAACCTATCTTATCCACATGAATATGAAAACTCTAATAAAGTGATTGGCGAATACCAGTATTACAATATCGCTTCTAATTATGGCGCCTCTTGTACTTACAAAATGTTAGACGATTCTAAGTCCAAGACAAAGGAGCCAGAAACTAAAATCAATCAGCAAAAAGGCATTAAATCATCTGCGCCAAAGATCACAAAGGTTATAGATAAAGTTTATTTTAAAAATGTACAAATTGATATATTTAATGACTTGGCAGGATTTTTATTCATATTAATAGGAAGTATATTGCTAGTTAAATGTGCTAGACAGTTCAAGTTAGCAATTCTAACATCTATCGCTGGCTTGATAGTTCACGGTATTATGTTTGCTTTGCCATTCATTATTAATGGTATAGACCTAGTAAATGCATCATTTTTTATTGGTATGATTTATCTTGCTATTAACATAGTAACTATTTATTTAGTTACTGCTGCTCTACTTCGAATGATTCCAGGCCCTTGGTGTAGGGACGAGAGAAAATGGAGTAAGATACTATGGTTCGCCTCTGCCGCAGCACAGTGTCTTGGTACTTTTGCATTTTGGCTCGGATCAGACTTTGGAGCACTAAAAGCAGTTGCATGGGTAATCTTTGGATTTACCATTTTTATTCAGTTAGCATTTTGGTATGTTTATATGCGTGCCAAAGATTATATAAAAAGGACTTTTGAAAAATATTATGTTAAAACGAACAATTAAACTATTTGCATTTGTACTTGTGGCTTTGGGATTCTTTGCAGTTTCTAAAGTTCAAGCTAATGCAGGCGAACTAAAAATGCATACTATTTATGTGGGACATGGTGACTGCATCCTTTTAGAGAGCAAAGGTCACTACATGTTAGTGGACAGTGGCGAGTCTTCTGCCAAAGACACTATTTTAAATTACCTAGAAAAGCATGTAGTGGGCGATACTATTGATTATGTTGTGGCTACTCACGCCGACAAAGATCACATCGGTAGTTTTCCAGCAATATTCAAACACTACAATATTAAAAACATCGTTTACTCTGAGCCTATGAAACCATACTACAATCCAGACACCGGCAACGAATCACACTACGGAAAGTTTATGGATGCTGTAAACGAAGAGGAGGGTTTGGTTCACTCAAATCCATATGAGGGACAGACATGGACCTTTGGCGATGCCTCAGTAAAAGTGATTTACGATGGCAGACAGGGAACTACTTATAATGAATCAAGTATTGTCACAAAGGTAACTTGCGATAACAAAACAATTTTGATGACTGGCGATCTTCCTACTACTATGGAAGAAAAACTTATGGCTAAGAAATATGATATGAAAGCTGACATCTTAAAGGTGGGACATCATGGTGCTGCTGCTTCTACTTGCGCTGACTTTTTGGATTATGTAAAACCTGCATATGCAGTTATTCCAAATGGTTACACTGAGGAAGGCACATATTTCCCTAGAGATTCTGTTTTACAAAGATTAGCACTAAGATTTATCAAGACATATCTAGCCACTGAAGGCGATATTGTTATGAATATAAAGAATGGTGTTATCTCAACTACACACAAAGAGAACACCAAATTCCAATGTATTTCTAGAGGACAGATAGTGGTAATTGGGGATAAGTTCTACGCATCAAACACTATTGGCAAAAAGGTTACTCCTAAAATTCATGTTTATGCAAACGGCGAACTAATTCCTGCTAAACACTACAAAATCACTTATAAAGATGCTACTCACACAGGAGTTGCTACTATAAAAGTAACTGGCACTAAAGAAAAGTATGTGGGGACTCTTAACACCACATTTAATCTTCTACCTAGACTATCAAAACTTTTAAAATGGTCTAGATCAAAGAACAAAAAGAAATTTAAACTACAATGGAGTGCTCAAAACTACGCGAGTGGTTATACTATCTGGTATTCATCAGATAAAAATATGGTAAAAGACTCCCACAAAATTACTATCAAGGGTGGCAAAAACAATAAGAAAACTTTAAAAGGTCTTAAGAAGAAGAAAAAGAAGTACTACGTTAAAATACAAGCCTTCACAAATGGCATAGGAAAAGGCAAATGGACGACTAAAAAATGTATTAAATAAATAAAAGCAAAACAAAAAGCGTATGGTGTAAACGATTGTTAGTGCACACCATGCGCTTTTTGTTTTGGAATTAATTAATTAGATTTTTTAGTCGTCCTTTTGTTGTTCTCTGAACTTTGCGAAGCTGTCTTCTTTGTCGCCGAATACTATCTTTTGGGCGAGGGAGATCATTTCGTCTAATGTTTCTTGAGTCATTTTAGATTTGATTGTGACAACTTGTTCGCATACTTCCACATTCATCTCATCAAGAATAGCCTTCATGGCACGAGCTGCCGATGGAGCCCATGAACCGTTCTCAATCAAATAGACTTTTCTATTCTGATAGTTTTTGTGTTTTAGTCTTCTTAGGAAATCTTCCATAGGTGGGAAAACTCCTGCATCATAAGATGATGCCGCTAAAACTAATCTATCATATCTGAATGCATCTTCCACGCACTCGTGAATATCTTCATCAGTTAAATCTGCTATCGCCACTACTTCTTCGCCAGTTCCCTCCAACACATCCTGGAACTTTTTAGCTGCTTCTGCAGTATGTCCGTGAATAGATGCATAGCAAATAAATACACCTTTATCTTCTGGCTCATAACTACTCCATGTGTTGTAAAGATCTAGGTATTGAAATAGTATCTTCTAGCTTCGCATGCCCAGTCTTCGTCGGCGTCTCTAGTGCCGAATTTGCCGAAGGCATCTGCGCTAAATAAAACTTTCTCGCTAGACTCGTATGACATCAAAACCTCTGGCCAATGAACCATTGGCGCAGCTATAAAGTTTAGAGTGTGGCTTCCAAGTTCAAGTGTATCGCCCTCTGCCACCACTTTAATCTCTTGATTTATTTCCTGACCAGCAAACTGTTTCATCAAATCAACAGCCTTTGCGCTAGTAACAATAGTGATGTTTGGATATTTTTTAACCAAATCTAGAATACTTCCAGAATGATCTGGTTCCATATGATGAACAACCAAATAGTCAGGCTCTTTCTTGCCCAAAGTCTTCTTAAGATTCTTCATCCACTCCTCAGTAACATCAGAATCTACTGTATCTAAAATTGCAATTTTATCATCCATTATGACATATGAATTGTAAGCCATTCCTTCGTCTAAGTCGTACTGGCCTTCAAACAAATCTATGTCATAGTCATTAACGCCTACATTAATAATAGTATCTGTAACTTTTTCCATTGTTTACTCCTACTTATTTGGATTTGCGTGTTTCTTATTCTTGTAATAAGTTACATCGTCGCCGTTTGCATCTTTCAATATTAAAGTTTTGCCCTTAACTGTGTAAGGCATTGTAACTGGGTTGTTGTCACCCTTGTATGTGATATAAACTTTGTTGTTTTTTGTTTTATATGTGAAGTGCATAGCCTCACTACCTGTTGTGTAAACACCAGTTCCATCTTTCTTAAATGTGTATACAAAGATTCCGCCTTCCCAAGTCCAAGAACCTACAATGTTTCCGCCTTTAGCTTTAGTTTTCTTTGGGCCGGCTGCTTTTGTCTCAGCCTTCTTTGTAACTTTCTGTGAAGGTACAGGTGTCACCTTTACAGTCTTCTTAGGTGGTGCCTGTGTCTCTGTGCTATTGGCAGGAACTACAGAAACTGTTTGTCCCGGTGCTAATGTGTCGCTTTCTGGTTTGTCTTTGTCGTTTCCGCATGCTGCTAGCAAGCCAACGCATGCTACTATTGTTAATACTGCAATTAATTTTTTCATTTTAAAATCCTCCTCTTTATCCGAAGTATATATCATACCAAACTAGGAATACATAAATTACATATGTCTTTAGCCAGAAATTGCTGTTTCCATTTACATATTCATCTAGTATTTTTACTAACTCATCTGTGTTAAAGAACTTCTCTGCGCTAGGGCTTGTGAACTTCTCTCTAATCTTGCTAGCGTATGGTTCTTCTGCTAGCCAGAATCTTACTGGAACTACAAAACCTAGTTTCTTTCTAAACGCAACTTCTTCTGGAAGCACCTTGCTAGCTGCTGTACGAAGTGCAATTTTGTTTTGCTCTTCTGTCACCTTGAAATCCGCTGGCAATCTAGATGCTATATCAAACATTCTGATATCTGTCAGTGGCATTCTAATCTCAAGTCCGTGAGCAGTTGATGTCTTATCAACGTTTAGATAAATATCGCCTTCTAAGTAGTTGATAATATCTATCATGCTCATTGTATTGATAGCTGGCTCACCTTCAGTCTCTTTATATAAGTCTTTAACCATATCGAACGGTTGCACATTTGGATTATAATTCTTAAGAAGTTTCTGCTTTTCTTCTTCTCTCATAATGCTAGTGCTACCGATGTATGCTTTGTTTTTAATTTTGTCTATATTTACTGGATTTCTGTAAGCATTGTATCCGCCAAAGAATTCGTCTGCTCCCTCTCCCGAGTAGCAAAGTGGATTTTGAGCGGCTGCTGCTTTACATCCAAGTGAAAATGTAACTGCCGAAGCATCGCCCAAAGGCATCTCCATATTTTCCATTACAAATGGGATTTCGTCAAAGTACTCCTCTGGCCCCACTTCCTTAAGCGAGAACTTTCTGCCAAAGTGTTCTGCGGTTTCTTTGGCGAGGTCTGCCTCATTATATCTAACACCATTGTAAACTGCTTTGTCGCCCAGCGCTGTTTCGTCATATCCTATAGAGCAAGCTGTTGTGGCATCAGTAATCGCCAAAACATATGATGAATCAACACCACCTGATAAGAATGAATATGCCTCTTCATCTGGCATCTTAACTTCTTTCACTATTTGTTCCATAGTAGATGAAATCTCATCTGCCCACTCCTCCAAAGACTTTCCTTCTTCTGGATGAAACTCTGGCTTAAAGTATCTAGTGATAGTTACTTTGTCATTTTCGTATACTAAGTATCTACCTGGAAGTAGTTTCTTAACTCCCTTAAACATAGTGTCCTCACCTGGGCAGTATGTAAAGTTTAGATACATCTGAAGCATGTCGTGATTGAATTCTTTTTTGAATCCATCCTGCTTCATAATTTTTCTAATCTGATTTCCGTAGAGAAGATCGTGCTCCTCTGTCATATATGATCTCTTGCACAATAGATTTTATCTCCATCCTCTATAGCAAAAGAAAACATTCCGATAAGATGGTTTACTACTTCTACTCCCCATCTCTCATAACCTTTGATAATTATTTCTCTTTCTCTGTTCTTTGCCTCTTGGTCTTTTTCGATATTAAGTTCGCTGCAAAGGTTGTCCCAATTTCTAATGTGTCCTTTGTACTCTTTTAACTCAATCATCTTTAACTCCTATTTTTCAATTCCTAATACTGCATACCAATTTACAAACTCGCTAAGAGCATATGCAATTTTTTCCATGAACTCCCAAGGAAGATCTAAAAGGAAAGGTTTGTAAAACATAGCCCAGACGGCTGATGTATAAACATTCATTTCATCCTCGGTCAACGTTTTTTTAGCCATACCTCTTCTTTTTGCTTCCAAATAAAATTTATAATGTATTGCTGTCATTCTTTCAGGCCACTTGTCGTGAAAATCTCCATATCTAGTGCCTGAAGAACATTTTACAAGAAGCGTGAAACCTTCTTTATGGTCGTATAAAAACTTTAGCCAATGTATATTTGCTTCCGGGTCCGTATGAAAACCTTCATATATTTGTTGGTCTGTATATGTAGATAAATCTGCATTTTCTATTCTCTCTACATAACCTTCCATAGCTTCGATAGTATCTTTTACAATCGCGCAAAATAATTCTTCTTTTCCAGCAAATCTTTTGTAAAGGGCACCTGTAGTAACACCTGCTTTTTTGCAGATTTCTGACAACTGTGCCATTTCAAATCCTTTGTTTAAAAAAACTTCCTTAGCTGATTGTAATAATCTTGGGTCTATACTTTTATCTGGTACTGACATATTCGGCTTCCTTTCTGTGTTATATGTTCCGTTTTCTAACTCTCACAGTTTATTATTATATCATATTTAGTCCGATGTTTTCCTATTTTCTCATACAAAAAATGGAGCCCGAAATGAATCAGTCTCCACTTTATAGACATAAAGCACCTCCTATAGTTCGTAAAAATATTACCGTGACATCAACACAACACTCTCCACATGTACTGTCTGTGGAAACATATCAACTGGTGTCACTTCATTTAATTTATATCCGTTTTGTTTAAGCCACGCCACATCACGAGCTAGCGTAGCACTATCACAACTTACATAAACGATTCGATCAGGTTTCATTGATGCCATGGTCTGTAAAAGTTTCTGGTCACAGCCTTTTCTAGGTGGATCAACCACTATCACATCCGGATGGCACTCCTCACCATCGTTTTCACTAAAATACTTAGGCACAACATCCTCTGCTGCGCCCAATAAAAATTCCGCATTATCTATATTGTTTATTATAGCGTTATTTCTAGCATCCTCGACAGCATTTCTCACTATTTCCACACCATATACTTTCTTTGCATTCTTGGCCATAGAAAGAGTTATAGTTCCTATTCCGCAGTACAAATCCCACACTGT